>JAUNMG010000011.1 GCA_030531905.1 bacterium
CTTACGACCAAGTCATTTATAAAAAATTATGTTTCACATCATTGACTAATATTCACATTTAAATGGTAATTATTGTAATATAAATACAAAAAATATTATTTAATACCTATTCTTTAATGTCTTTTCTAGATTTCTTTTTATATCTCTTTCTTTGATTGATTCTCTTTTATCATAATTTTTCTTACCACGACAAATACCTAATTCAACTTTTAATATATTATTTTTAAAATATAATTTTAAAGGAACAATAGTAAATCCTTGTAATTCTATTTTATCCTCGATCTTCTTTATTTCCTTTTTGTGTAGTAATAGTTTTCTTGTACGGGATTCATTATGATTAAAAATATTACCTTCTTTATATTGTGAAACAAACATATTAAGTAAAAATACTTCATGATTTTTTATTATTCCATAACTATCCTTTATATTGGCATTACCTTCTCTAATTGATTTTATTTCAGTACCAGTTAGCTCTATTCCAGCTTCATATGTATCTTCTATAAAATAATCATGTCTTGCTTTCCTATTTAATATTTCCATGACCTAACCCTCCTTCTATTAAATATTTCATATTTTATAATTTTCTTACAACCTCAAAATCTATCATCTTTTCTTCTTTAGAAGCACGAACTACTTTTACTACAACTCTTTCTCCGATTGTATATTTAACATGACTTCTTTCACCAGTCAAAGTCATTCTTTCCTCATCATAATGGAAGAAATCATTCATATCCTTAATTGGTACAAGACCCTCTATTAAATTATCAAGTTCTACAAACATACCAAAATTAGTTACTGTAGAAATCATACCTTCAAATTCTTCTCCAATATGTTTTTCCATATACTCTGCCATTTTCATATCTTCAACTTCACGTTCACAGTCAACACTTGCTCTTTCACGTGATGAAGAATGTTCAGCTACATATACTAGCTTTTCATCCCAATGTCTAATTGTATCACTAGACATATCATGATTAAATAAGTATGTTCTTAACAAACGATGAACAGTAGTATCAGGATATCTTCTAATAGGAGATGTAAAATGTGTATAACATGAACTTGCTAAACCATAATGTCCTATATTTTCCTTTTGATAAATAGCCTTTTGCATACTTCTAAGTAATAGTTCAGATAATATCTTAAATTCTTTTTTATCAGATAAGTATTCTATTAACTTTTGCATTGATTTTGGTTTAAAATCTTTTATATTTCCAGGTATTTGATATCCTAAATTACCAATAAATGAAAGATAACTTCTAATTTTTTCTTCTTTTGGCATATCATGAACACGATAAATAAATGGTAAATTCATAAAATAAATATGAGTTGCGACACATTCGTTAGCTGCAATCATAAAGTCTTCAATTAACATTTCACCTGTTCCCCTATTTCTTAATACAACATCTGTAGGAACACAGTTTTCATCTACCAATATTTTAGCTTCATCAACATCAAAATCTATATAACCACGTCTTACTTTCATCGCTCTTAAGATATCAGCAAGTTCTTTCATTAGTCTTAAATCATCTGCAAAATCTTCATAACCTTCTGGAATTACATTATCTTCTAAAATACTATTAACTTTCTTATAAGTCATTTGAATTCTTGATCTAATTACACTTGGAAAAATATCATATTTGATTTGTTTTCCATTACTATCAAATTCCATTACACATGAAATTGCAAGTCTATCAACATTTGGATTTAAAGAACATATACCATTAGAAAGTTCATGAGGTAACATCGGAATAACTCTATCTACAAGATATACACTAGTACCACGTTCCATAGCTTCATTATCTAGTGGGCTTCCTTCTTTAACATAATAAGAAACATCAGCGATATGAACTCCTAATTCATAGTGACCATTTGAAAGCTTTTTAATTGAAATAGCATCATCGATATCTTTTGTATCATCACCATCTATTGTAAAGATAACAGTATCACGTAAATCACGTCTATCTTTTAGTTCTTCTTCACTAACTTCCATAGGCATCATACTTACTTGTTCTTTTACATCATCTGGAAAATCAACATTTATATTATATTTATAAACTATAGATAAAATATCTACTCCAGGATCATTCTTGTGGCCTATTATTTCTACTACTTTTCCTTGATATTTATGATTATTAATTTTTTTACCAAGTTCAACAACAACTTTATGACCATCTACCGCATTTAAAGAATCTTCCTTTTTTACTTCTATTTCTACTTTTACTTTTTTATCATCTAAAGTAACGTAGCCATTATTTTTTCTAAAGTTAATTTCTCCTACATATCTAGTTACTGATCTTTTAACAACTCGTAGGACTCTTCCTTCTACATCTTTTGCTGTTTTCTTACTAATAATCTCAACTAAAACAATATCCCCGTGAATAGCGCCATTTAAATTATTTTCGCTAACATAGATATCTTCTTCTCTATTATCAACTTCAACAAATCCAAAACCTTTTTTATTGATTCTCATTATCCCTTTTAATAGATGACTATCCTCAAGTAACATATACTTATTTTTATTCGTATGATATACAACAAAATCATTTTCTAAAGTAGTAAGTGTTTCATTTAATTCTTTTATATCTTGAATTGAAGAAATACCTAGTAAATCTTTTAATTCATATATAGATAGTGCTTTATCGCTTTTTTTCAATATTTTAATAATCTTTTCTTTCACTATAATCACCTTCATTTTATTCTTATATATTTATTATATAAAAAAAAAGACCAAATTAACAGTCTTTTTTAATTTATAAATGATGATATTAGTGAAATAATGAAAAATGCCAATCCCAAACATAAAGTAATTCTACTTATTACTAACTCAGAACCTCTTTCTTTTCTCTTAGAAAATAAGTCTGATGTATTCCCACTTAGAATTTGAGCAGCACCTTCTGCTTTTCCACTTTGTAATAAGACAATAATAATTAATAATATTGAAATAATTAATAATGCTACTTCCATTAGATTGCCTCCTTTAAATAACTACAAATATTCTAACATAAAACAAAGAGTTTTTCAACAAAAATAAACCATCTTAGTACTAGCTAAAATGGTTTACTGCTTATTATTAGATTTCTTCTTCAATTCTCATTAATTGATTATATTTACAAATTCTATCTGTTCTAGACATTGATCCAGTCTTAATTTGTCCTAAATCTAGTCCAACAGCTAAATCTGCAATTGTTGTATCTTCTGTTTCACCACTTCTGTGTGAAATTACAGTAGCATAATTATGACTTCTAGCAAGTTCGATTGTTTCTAATGTTTCTGTAATAGTACCAATTTGGTTAACTTTCAATAAAATTGCATTACCTGCTGCATGGTCAATTCCCATTTGTAGGCAAGCTTTATTAGTAACGAATAAATCATCACCAACTAATTGAATTTTATCACCGATTCTCTTAGTTACTAAATTGAAACCATCCCAATCATTTTCGTCTACTGCATCTTCAATAGAGATAATTGGATATTTGTTTATTAATTCTTCATAGTATTCAATCAATTCTTCTGTAGTAAGACTTCTTCCTTCTCCTACTAATTCATATTTTCCATCTTTGTAGAATTCTGATGCAGCTACATCTATTGCCATACATACATCTTTACCTGGTTCGTAACCTGCTTTTTTAATAGCTTCCATGATTAATTCAAAACCTTCACTATTTGATTCTAAATCAGGAGCAAATCCACCTTCATCACCAACACTAGTAACTAATCCTTTAGATTTTAAAACACTCTTTAAGTTGTGGAATACTTCTGCTCCAATTCTTACTCTTTCATGAATTGTTTCAGCCATTGGAATAATCATATATTCTTGGAAATCAAGTTTATTATCAGCATGAGCTCCACCATTAATAATATTCATCATTGGTCTTGGTAAAGACATTTTACCATTTCCAAATTTTTCACAAACATATTTATAAAGTGGCATACCTTCTTCATTAGCACTTGCCTTCATTGCAGCCATACTAATACCTAAAATTGCATTAGCACCAAACTTAGATTTTGTAGGTGTACCATCTAAGTTAATCATTGCATAATCAAGTTCTTTTTGATTAGCAGCGTCCATTCCAATTACTAAGTCTCTTAAAGGTCCATTAACATTCTCAACTGCCTTTAAAACACCTTTTCCCATAAAGCGAGTTCCACCATCTCTTAATTCTAGTGCTTCTCTTTCTCCAGTTGAAGCTCCACTTGGAACAGCAGCTCTACCCATTACTCCATTTTCTAAGATAACATCTACTTCTACTGTAGGATTACCTCTTGAATCTAATATTTCACGTCCTATAACATTTTTAATCTTCATTTTCTTCACTCTCTTTCATGTTTTTTACATATTGTTTAAATTCTGCCCCACGGATTTCACATTCTTTGTACTGATCCCATGATGCTGAAGCAGGACTCAATAATACTATACCACCATTTTTAGTAATTTCAACACATTTTTTGAAGCCATCTTCTAATTTTTCAAACACATAAGTTGGTATGTGTAAACTATCACCAAATTCTTTTACTCTTTCACGACATTGACCTATCGCTACTATGTTTTTGACATTTTTCATATAAGGAGTTAATTCAGTAAAATCTTGACCTCTTTCTAGACCTCCTAAAATAATTGTTATATCTTGATCAAAAGATGCTAAAGCTATTTGTGTACATTTAATATTAGTAGCTTCTGTATCATTGTAATATCTAACACCATTTACTGCATCAACATATTCAAGTCTATGTTCAACCCCTGTGAATCCACTCAACACTTTATCGATTATTTCATTAGATACATTAAACTCTTTAGCAACCATAATCGCACCCATACAGTTTTCCAAATTATGTTTACCAGGTATTTTAATATGGCTAATTGGGATTACTTTTTCCTGATAATAATAAATATAACCCTCTTTTAGATAACAACCATTAATCTCATTAGCTGAAGAAAAATATTTAGTTTTTGATTTAATTTTACTTAAAGTATCAACTACTTCATTATTTTCAATATTAATAATTGCGATATCATCTGCATTTTGATTATAAAACATTCTTGACTTTACTTCTTTATAATGTTCAAATGTTTTCATAAAATCAATATGAGCTTCACTAATATTTGTAAATACTCCAATATGTGGTTTAAAGGTTTTAATATTTTCTCCCTGTTGACAAGAAACTTCCATTACAATAATATCATCTTTTTTTAATTTATCTAAACAACTGCAAAAAGGATAACCGATATTTCCTGTTAAATGTACTCTATCTTGAAAAGCTTCTTTCAAAATTAAATATGTAAGTGTTGTAGTTGTAGTTTTACCATTTGTCCCAGTTATACCAACTAAAGTAACGTCTTTTGGTAAAAGTCTATATGTCATCTCTACTTCATTAATAACTTCTATTCCTAATTCTTTTGCTCTTAAAACATATTTATGATCTATCGCAATACCAGGATTCTTAATCAAATAATTGAAACTAGTATCTAATAAATCATCAGGATGAGAACCAAAAATAAGTTCAACACCTAAATCTCTTAACTCTTTTACTTGTTCAGGATTTTGTTTTTCTTCTTTACCTAAATCATTTAATATAACTTTATTATTTTTCTTTACTAATATTTTAGCAGCCTCATAACCACTTCTGGCCATACCAAGAATTAGAATTTTTTTGTTTTCAAACATTTTTATCACCTACTTATATTATACTATATATATAATTTTTTAGCATCTTTATTTGTGCAAAAAAAAAGTAGATTTCTCTACTTCAAATATTATTGTTCATCCTTTGCAAGTTCTCTTAGTACTGCTTTAATACGAGTCCACTCGTCATCATCATCGATACCTTCTAATCTAGATATTCCATTTTCCTCTACTATTCTTGAAACATATACAGTAACATTACCATTAGAGTCCTTTTCATTCTTTGTATAAACGATATATTCTTGATTTGTATCTTTAAATTTGAAAGCAACAACAACTTCTACTTGTTCTTCTTCTCCTTCTTCTGAAATAATAGTAATTAATTCTTTTTTAGTTTCTTCCATACTAGCCTCCTTATAATAATAATTGTATATCAAAAAAATGATCTTGTAAAGCATTGAAACAAAAAAACATACGTGTTATAATTAATAATGATGAAATAGGAGGCCTCATAATGAAAATATGTAACATTGAAAAAGAACAATTTGATAGTTTTGCCAAAAAACATAAGTACAGAAATTATTATCAATCTTTTATGTATTCTAGGATAATGCCTAAATTTAATTATGAAGTTTCTTATATAGGAATTACTGAAGATAATGATGATAGACTTATAGGAGCATCAATGTTACTTCTACAAAATGCTTTTATGAAAAATAAAATTGCTTATGCACCTAGAGGAATATTATTTGATTTTACTGATTCTAAAAAAGTTGAAGAATTGGTTGAGGCTCTAAAAAGAGATTTAGGAAAAACTGGAATTATATCATTAAGAATGGATCCAGCTATTCCAATTACTATTAGAGATAATAAAGGTAATATAGTTAATATCAATAATGAAGCTAATATGATAATGGCTAATTTAAAACAAGCTGGATTTAATTATAAGGGACAAAATATTTATTTTGAAACAGAAAAACCAAGATGGGAAACATTAGTTGTTTTACAAAAAGATATTAGAGAAATATACAAATCATTTGATAAAAGATGCCGTAATAAAATTAATAAGGCTTTAAAGTGCGGGGTGGAAGTCTATAGAGACGAGGCTAAAGACTTAACACAATTATATGAATTTGTAAAAAGAACTGATAAAAAACCATTTAAGTATTACAAGGAATTATGTGCTAGTTTTGGTAAAAACGCTGATGTATTCTATGCTAAACTAAATACAGAACAATTTGTAATTAATAGTAAAAAATTATATGAAGACGAACAAGAAAAAAATGAAAAAATAGCAGCTGAATTTCAAAATTTAGCTCAACAAAAAGGTGACAGAAGAGAAATATTTAACAAGAAAGTGTTATCAGATAAATTATTAAGTGTTTATAAAAGTAATTTAATCTTTGCCACTAACATGCTAAAGAATTATCCAGAAGGATTAATAATAGGTGGAGGATTAAACATAGTTTATGATAATGCTGCTTTCTTAATTACTGAAGGAGTTGACCCTAAGTTTAAAAGTTTAAATGCTAGTTATTTATTAAAGTGGAGAATGATTTCTGATTATCAAAATGAAAAGTTGAAATACTTTAACTTAGGAGCAATAAGTGGAAACTTCGATAAAAAAAGTAAATACGCTGGCCTAAACGAATCAAAATTAGGATTTAATTCAACAGTTACTGAATATATTGGTGAATATGACATTATTCTAAATAATTTCAAATACGGTATATATAAAAATTTAAATAAATAGAGTAAAAATGATTAAGCTAAGTTTTAGTTTAATCATTTTATTTTTACTACAAAATAAAAAAATCGGCAAAAACCGATTTTTTTAATTTATCTGAATAATTATTCAATGATTTCTGAAACTGAACCAGCACCAACAGTACGTCCACCTTCACGGATAGAGAACTTAGTACCGTTTTCAAGAGCGATTGAATGAATTAATTCAACTTCCATATCAACGTTATCACCTGGCATTACCATTTCAACTCCAGCAGGTAAAGTAATTACACCTGTAACGTCTGTAGTTCTGAAATAGAATTGAGGACGATAGTTGTTGAAGAATGGAGTATGACGTCCACCTTCTTCTTTGCTTAGTACGTATACTGCAGCTTTGAATTTGTGATGAGGTGTAACTGATCCTGGTTTAGCAAGAACTTGTCCACGTTCAACATCTTCACGAGAAATACCACGTAATAATACACCAGCATTATCTCCTGCTTCAGCAAAGTCTAATTGTTTACGGAACATTTCAATTCCTGTAACAACAGTTTTTTGAGTATCCTTGATACCAACGATTTCAACTTCATCATTAAGATTTAATTTACCACGTTCAACACGTCCTGTAACAACAGTACCACGTCCTGTAATAGTAAATACATCTTCAATACTCATTAAGAATGGTTTATCAGTATCTCTTTCTGGAGTTGGAATCCATTCATCAACAGCATCCATAAGTTCTTCAATTTTAGCAACCCATTTAGGATCTCCTTCAAGAGCTTTTAATGCTGAACCACGGATAACTGGAGTTTCGTCTCCTTCATATCCATATTCGTTTAATAAATCACGAATTTCCATTTCTACTAAGTCTAGTAATTCTGGATCGTCAACCATATCGCATTTGTTCATGAATACAACCATTTTAGGTACTCCAACTTGACGAGCAAGTAAGATATGTTCACGAGTTTGTGCCATAGGTCCATCTGTAGCAGCTATAACTAAGATAGCTCCATCCATTTGAGCAGCACCTGTAATCATGTTCTTAACATAGTCAGCATGTCCTGGACAGTCAACGTGTGCATAATGTCTCTTATCAGTACTGTATTCAACGTGAGCAGTATTGATAGTAATACCACGTTCTCTTTCTTCTGGTGCTTTATCAATGTTTTCGAATTCTACAGCTTTATTACCGTTTTTACCAGCTAAAACTTTAGTGATAGCAGCAGTAGTTGTAGTTTTACCATGATCTACGTGTCCAATTGTACCAATGTTAACATGTGGTTTTGAACGATCAAATTTTTCTTTTGCCATATAAATTTTCCTCCTTTATTTATTACAAAATCTATTTTATCTAATAATTGAATAATTTTCAACTATTTTGATAACTTTTTATTAATTTCCACTCTTTTTAATTATTTCTTCTGCAATGTTTCTTGGAACTTCTTCATAGTGATCAAAAATCATAATGAATGTTGCTCTACCTTGAGTATTAGAACGAAGGTTAGTAGCATATCCAAACATTTCAGAAAGTGGAACCATAGCACTTAATTTAACAGCATTTCCTTGAGACTCTTGTCCTAGTGGTTTACCACGACGAGCTGTTAAATCACCCATAACATTTCCGAAGTATTCTTCTGGAGTTGTTACATCAACTTTCATGATTGGTTCAAGAAGTACTGGGTTACATTTGTTCTTAGCTTCTTTTAATGCAAAGCTAGCAGCAATCTTGAATGCCATTTCGTTAGAGTCAACATCATGGTAAGAACCATCAAATAATGTTGCCTTAACATCTATCATAGGATATCCTGCAAGTACACCTGTTTGTAATGCTTCTTGTAATCCCTTATCAACAACTGGGATGTATTCACGAGGAACAACACCACCAACGATTTCATCAACGAATTCATATCCCTTATCAGGATTTGGTTCGAATTTAACCCAAACATGTCCATATTGTCCACGTCCACCTGATTGTTTAATATATTTACCTTCACAATCAGCAGCTTGTTTAATTGTTTCACGATATGCAACTTGTGGTGCTCCAACGTTAGCTTCAACGTTAAATTCACGTTTCATACGATCAACTAAAACATCTAAGTGTAATTCACCCATACCAGCAATAACAGTTTGACCTGTTTCATGATCTGTGTGAACTTTGAAAGTTGGATCTTCTTCAGCAAGCTTTTGTAAAGCTAGAGCCATCTTATCTTGATCAGCTTTTGACTTAGGTTCAACAGCTAATTGAATAACTGGTTCTGGAACTACTAAACTTTCAAGAATAACTGGTTTCTTTTCATCACATAATGTATCACCAGTAGTAGTATTCTTAAGCCCTACTGCTGCTGCAATATCACCTGTGTATACATCAGTAATTTCTTTACGGTTATTAGCATGCATTTGTAGAATACGTCCAATTCTTTCTTTAGTATCTTTTGTAGAGTTTAATACATAACTACCACTTGATAAGTGTCCTGAATAAACTCTGAAGAATGTTAAACGTCCAACGAATGGATCAGTCATAACTTTGAATGCTAATGCTGAGAATGGTTCATCATCTCTTGGATGTCTTACACATTCATTACCATCTAAATCTGTACCCTTAATTGATGGAATATCAAGTGGACTTGGTAAATAATCAAGTACAGCATCAAGTAATAACTTAATACCCATATTTCCTAAAGCAGTACCACACATAACTGGGAAGAATTCTGCTTTTAAAGTTCCTGTACGAATTGCTTTTTTGATCATATCGATTGAAACTTCTCCACCATCAAGATATGTCATCATCATTTCATCATCAAATTCAGCAACTGCTTCGATTAACTCAGCACGTTTAGCTTCAGCTATATCTTTTAAGTCAGCAGGAATTTCAATTTCTTCAGGATTTTCATCTTGTTTACCATCATATTTATAAGCTTTCATTGTAACTAAATCAATAACTCCATTGAATTCTGATTCAGCACCAATTGGCCATTCGATTGGTTTAGCATTAACTCCTAAACGTTCATCAATAGTTTTTAAACTGTATTCAAAGTTAGCACCCATCTTATCCATTTTATTCGCAAAAATAATACGAGGAACTTTGAATTCAGAAGCTTGTCTCCAAACTGTTTCAGTTTGAGGTTCAACACCAGCTTGAGCATCAATTAAAGCTACAGAACCATCAAGTACACGAAGACTACGACTAACTTCAATAGTAAAGTCTACGTGTCCTGGTGTATCGATAATATTTAATCTATAACCCTTCCAATGAGCTGTTGTAGCGGCAGATGTGATAGTAATACCACGTTCTTGTTCTTGTGCCATCCAATCCATTTGGCTTTCACCATCATGAGTTTCACCAATTTTGTGAGTGACACCAGTATGAAATAATACACGCTCAGTTGTTGTAGTTTTACCTGCATCAATATGAGCCATGATTCCAATATTTCTTGTCTTTTCTAAAGACGTATCTCTTGCCATATTATTATTCCTTTCCTACCATCTATAATGTGCGAAAGCCTTGTTAGCTTCAGCCATTCTATGAGTATCTTCACGTTTTTTAACTGCTGCACCTGTTCCATTTGATGCATCAATTATTTCATTGGCTAAATTTTCAGCCATTCCCTTACCACCACGTTCACGAGAATATTTAACTAACCATCTTAAAGCTAGTGCTTGACTTCTTGCTGGTGATACTTCTATAGGTACTTGATAGTTTGATCCACCTACACGGCGAGATTTAACTTCAAGAGCTGGTTTAATATTTTCCATAGCTTGATTGAATACTTCAAGTGGATCTTTACCAGTCTTTGATTTAATTATTTCAAATGCTTCATATAGTATAGATTGAGCTGTTCCCTTTTTACCATCAAGCATAATAGTATTAATTAACTTAGTAACTACTTTTGACTTGTATATAGGATCTGGTAAAACATCTCTTTTTACTGCACGTCTCTTACGCATTTAAATTTCCTCCCTTCACTATTTTATTTTAATTCTTTGGTCTTTTAGCTCCGTATTTACTACGTCCTTGTTTACGATCTTTAACTCCAGCTGTATCAAGTGTTCCACGAACTACATGATAACGAACTCCGATTAAGTCCTTAACACGTCCACCACGGATTAAAACAACACTATGTTCTTGTAAGTTATGTCCAATACCAGGAATATAAGTATCTACTTCTTTTCCATTAGATAAACGAACACGAGCATATTTACGTAATGCTGAGTTTGGTTTCTTAGGTGTCTTAGTACCAACACGAGTACATACTCCACGTTTTTGTGGTGATTTTGTATCTGTTGCTTTTTTTCTGATTGTATTTATACCAACACCAAGTACTGGTGCTTTACTCTTTCTTACTTTTTTACCACGTCTTTTGTGAACTAATTGGTTAATTGTAGGCATAAAATAACTCTCCTTTCTTTACACATATCCAGGTGTATCATATTTCCCTCTAAATAAAACTTTGCTCGAAAGCAAAGCTTTTTTATCAGCATAGTTAATATAACACTATATTATTCCAATGTCAATATTTTATTCCTAAATTATATAATTTGTTTCTAATAATGAATTAGGGCTATTATCAATTTTATCTTGATGAGCTAATATTGCAACAAGAATAATAAATAAAGATAATATAACTATAAAAGTAATCATTGCTGATAATCCAAAACCTTTATTATTTAACTTCATAGCATTCATCTCCATAAAAATTATATGTTATTTAAATTATTTTGTAAAGAAAAAGAATAGGCAATATAGCCTATTCCATAAATTGATCTTCTAATTTGTCTAATGGTTCTTCATCAACAAATTCTTGTTCTAGGTCATAAGAAACATTTGAATATCTCTTACTACCAGTACCAGCAGGGATTAATTTACCAATGATTACATTTTCTTTTAATCCTTCTAAGTGATCAACTTTACCCTTAATAGCTGCATCAGTTAAGATTCTTGTTGTCTCTTGGAATGATGCTGCTGAAAGGAATGAATCAGTTTCAAGTGAAGCTTTTGTAATACCAAGTAATACTGGTTTACCAACAGCTGGTTTTTTACCTTTGATGATAACATCTTTGTTTTCATCTGTGAATTCACGGAAGTTAACAAGACTACCAGGTAAGAATTTAGTATCTCCTGATTCAACAATACGTATTTTAGAAATCATTCTACGTGCAATTACTTCAATATGTTTATCAGAAATATCAACACCTTGAGAACGATATGTGTATTGAACTTCTTTTAAGATATATTGTTGAGTTGTAATTGGATCAGTAACAGCAAGTAATTCTTTGGGACTAATAGCTCCTTCAGTAAGTTTTTGTCCACAAACAACTTCGTCACCTTTCTCAACACATAGTTTAGAACCATAATTTGTTACATGTTCTTTAGTTTCTAATTTATTAGTAATACTAATCTTGTATTTACCATGTTCTTCTTTAATCTTAGTAATTTTACCATCGATTTCAGCAATTGTAGCTTTAGCTTTTGGATTTCTAGCTTCAAATAATTCTTGAACACGAGGAAGACCTTGAGTGATATCAGCATCACCACCATGAGCAACTCCTCCTGAGTGGAATGTACGCATTGTAAGCTGAGTACCAGGTTCACCAATTGATTGAGCAGCCATAACTCCGACAGCTTCACCAATTTCAACTAAGTTACCTGTAGCTAAGTTACGTCCATAACATTTTTGACATAATCCATTAGCAGTACCACAAGTTAAGATTGTACGAATTTCTACTTCTTTAATTCCAGCTTCAACTATCTTATCAGCGATTGATTCTGTAATCATTTCTAGACGTTCAACAAGTACTTTCTTAGTATTAGGATCAATAACCTTCTTGTTAGCAAAACGTCCAACAATTCTATCTCTTAAGCTTTCAATAACAGCTCCTGTTTTTTCATTAATGAAATCACTAACAACAACACCTTGGTCAGTACCACAATCAGCTTCTCTAATAATCATATCTTGAGAAACATCAACTAAACGTCTTGTTAGATATCCAGAGTCTGCAGTCTTTAATGCTGTATCAGCACTACCTTTTCTAGCACCATGTGTAGATAAGAAGAATTCTGCAACTGAGAGTCCTTCAATAAAGTTTGAAAGAATTGGAATTTCAACTGGAGTACCATCTGGTTTAGCCATAATACCACGCATACCAGCAACCTGAGTAAAGTTTGAAATGTTACCACGAGCTTTAGAGTTCATCATGATGAAGATTGGGTTATCTATATCTGTTTGAGAAATCTCTTCAAGTTCAGCTTTAACTTGGTCTGTTGCTCCATTCCATGTATCAATAACTTTAGTAAATCTTTCTTCTTCTGTTATTAAACCACGTTTATATTGTTTATTAATCTTTTCAACTACTTTACGTGCTTCTTCAACGATTTCTGGTTTCTTTTGACTTGCTTCGATATCACTCATACTAACTGTAATACCAGCTATAGTTGAATAATAGAAACCTAAGTCTTTTAACTTATCAAGCATTTCAGAAGTTTCAGTAGTTTTATAACGTTTAAATACTTGAGCAATTATCTTTTCAAGTGTACCTTTAGCAAAAGGTTTTACTAATGGCATAGCAGCAATTGCTTCTTTAATATTTGTACCTTTTTCAAGGAAATATTTATTAGGAGTAATACTTTGAATATTAGTATCAGTTGGTTCATTAACATATGCAAATGAATCAGGTAAAATTTCATTAAACTTGATTTTACCAACTGTAGTAACTAAGTATTTTCCTTTTTGTTCATCTGTAAATAATTTATGTTTAAATGAATCTACAGGAAGAGCAATACGAGTATGTAAAGTAATTTCTTTACGTTCATAAGCCATTAAAGCTTCATTTTCGTTTTTGAATACTCTACCTTCACCATCTTCTCCTGCTTTTTCCATTGTGATATAGTAGTTACCTAAAACCATATCTTGTGATGGAGTAACAATTGGATCTCCACTCTTTGGATGAAGGATATTATTAGAACCAAGCATTAATAATCTTGCTTCTGCTTGAGCTTCTTCAGAAAGTGGTACGTGAACAGCC
Organism: bacterium; assembly: GCA_030531905.1. Lineage (GTDB taxonomy): Bacteria > Bacillota_I > Bacilli_A > RF39 > UBA660 > UMGS995. The sequence continues at coordinate 14,367 of JAUNMG010000011.1, forward strand.
ATCTGGTCACCATCGAAGTCAGCGTTGAATGCTGGACAAACTAATGGGTGAAGTCTGATTGCCTTACCACCAACTAATACTGGCTCGAATGCTTGAATACCAAGTCTATGTAATGTAGGAGCACGGTTAAGTAAAACTGGATGTTCTTTAATAACTTCTTCTACTATATCCCATACAACTGGATCTTGATTTTCAATTAATCTCTTAGCTGCTTTAATGTTGTGAGCAATATCTTTTGAAACTAAACCATGAATAACATGTGGTTTAAATAGTTCTAGAGCCATTTCTTTTGGAATACCACATTGATACATCTTTAAACTTGGTCCAACAACGATAACTGAACGACCAGAGTAGTCAACACGTTTTCCAAGTAAGTTTTGACGGAAACGTCCTTGTTTACCTTTTAACATACTAGAAAGTGATTTTAAAGGTCTATTTCCAGCACCTGTAACACTTCTACCACGTCTACCATTATCGAATAATGCATCTACAGCTTCTTGTAACATACGTTTTTCATTTTGAATAATGATACCAGGAGCTCCTAAATCAATTAATTTCTTTAAACGATTATTACGGTTAATAACACGTCTATATAAATCATTTAAATCTGATGTTGCAAATCTACCACCATCTAATTGAATCATTGGACGAATATCTGGAGGAATAACTGGAATTACATCTAAAATCATCCATTCAGGTTTTTGTCCTGATTCATAGAATGCTGCTAAAACATCTAATCTCTTTAATAATCTTGTTCTTTTTTGTCCTTGTGCTGTTTCTAATTCTTTAGTAATTTCATCAATTTCTTTCTTTAAGTCTACTTTCTTTAAAAGTTCCTTAATTGCTTCAGCACCCATACCAACTTTAAATCCAGTACCATATTTTTCATAATATGCACGGTACTCTTTTTCTGATAAAGTTTGCTTATTTTCTAAAGGAGCATTTCCTTTATCGATTACTACATAACTAACAAAGTATAATACTTCCTCTAGGTCTCTTGGACTCATATCAAGAACTAATCCCATACGAGAAGGAACACCTTTAAAGAACCAAATATGAGAAACAGGAGAAGCAAGTTCGATATGTCCCATACGTTCACGACGAACCTTGCTACGAGTTACCTCTACTCCACAACGATCACATACTATATTTTTATAACGTACTCTTTTATATTTTCCACATGCACATTCAAAATCTTTAGTTGGTCCAAAGATTTTTTCACAATACAAACCATCACGTTCTGGACGTAGAGTACGATAGTTAATTGTTTCTGGTTTTTTTACTTCTCCATAAGACCATTCACGAATTTTATCAGAAGAAGCAATACCAATTTTTAATGCCTCAAACTTATTTACTTCTATCATTAAAGATCAGCTCCTTCCTCTTCTTCTATTTCAATTTCGTCTTCATCGAAATCGTAGTCTTCTTCTTCATCTTCTGTTTCTTCTTCATCGTATGATTCATCAGTTTTATCTTCACTAACAGGAAGTACTGGTGTATCAACTATTTCTGAAACAGGATTAGTATCTTCTTTTTCTTCATCCTCTTCTATTTCTTTTAATCCTAGGTTTTCACCCTTATCATTGATTATTGAAATATCAAGTCCTAATGCTTGGAATTCTTTCATCAATACTCTGAATGATTCTGGAACACCAGCTTGATTTATTTGTTGACCCTTAACAATTGATTCATAAACTTTAACACGGCCAACTACGTCATCTGATTTAACAGTAAGAATTTCTTGTAATGTATGAGCTGCACCATATGCATATAATGCCCAAACTTCCATTTCACCAAATCTTTGACCACCAAATTGAGCTTTACCACCAAGTGGTTGTTGAGTAACTAATGAGTATGGTCCTGTAGATCTAGCATGTAATTTATCATCTACCATGTGGTGTAGTTTAATCATGTACATAACACCGACAGATATACGGTTATCAAAAGCTTCACCAGTACGTCCATTGTATAATACAGTTTTTCCATCTTCGTCCATTCCAGCTTCTTTCATCATTGCTTGAATATCAGAAATCTTTGCTCCATCGAATACTGGAGTTGCAATATGAACACCAAGTTTCTTAGCAGCCATACCCATATGTAACTCAAGGATTTGTCCAAGATTCATACGAGAAGGAACACCTTGTGGATTTAACATAATATCTACTGGAGTACCATCTGGTAAGTATGGCATATCTTCTTGTGGAAGAATAAGTGAAATAACACCTTTGTTACCATGACGTCCAGACATCTTATCTCCAACTTGAATCTTACGTTTTTGAATAATATATACACGAATTACTTTAGAAACACCTGCAGGTAATTCATCATTATCTTTACGAGAATAAATCTTGATATCATGAACAATACCATCACCACCATGTGGAACACGTAATGATGTATCACGAACTTCACGAGTTTTTTCTCCAAAGATTGCATGTAATAATTTTTCTTCTGAAGTTAATTCAGCCATTCCCTTTGGAGTAACTTTACCAACTAGGATATCTCCTTCTTTAACTTCAGTACCAATAGTAATAATACCATTTTCATCAAGATTCTTTCTTGCCTCTTCACTAACATTAGGAATATCTCTTGTTATTTCTTCAGGTCCTAACTTAGTTTCACGACATTGCATTTCATAATCTTCTAAGTGTAGAGATGTTAATTTATCATCTTTAACTAAATTTTCATTTAAGATAACAGCATCTTCATAGTTATAACCATTAAATGTCATGAATGCTACTACCATATTTTTACCTAAAGCAAGTTCTCCCTTATCTGTTGAGTTACCATCAGCAAGGATTGTTTCACCAGCTTTAACTTTATCTCCAACTTTAACAATTGGTCTTTGATGATTACAAATACCAGCATTTGCAAGTTCAAAGTTTGCTAAATAATATGTATCTTTACCTTTAGCATTTTTAACTATAATTTTCTTAGCATCAGCATATTCAACAACACCATCAGCCTTAGCAACAATACATACTCCTGAATCTTTAGCAGCTATATGTTCAACACCAGTTCCAACAAATGGAGCTTCTGTTTTGATTAAAGGCATAGCTTGACGTTGCATGTTTGCACCCATCAAAGCACGAGTAGCATCATCGTGTTCCAAGAATGGAATACAACTTGTTGTTACTGATACAACTTGTTGTGGAGATACATCAATATAATCAACTTGTTCTGGTTTTGCTAAAATATTTTCTCCACGAAGTCTAGCATTAACTTGTTCATCAGTAATAATATTATCTTCGTTTGTTCCTACAGTTGATTGAGAAATAATGTAATCTGCTTCTTCATCAGCAGTTAAATATTCTACTGTATCTGTAATTTTACAATTTTCTACTTTACGGTATGGAGTCATAATAAATCCATAATCATCAATCTTAGCATAACTTGCTAATGATGTAATAAGTCCGATATTTGGACCTTCTGGAGATTCAATAGGACAAATTCTACCATAGTGTGATGTATTAACGTCACGTACTTCAACACCTGCTCTATCACGAGAAAGTCCACCAGGTCCTAAAGCTGATAAACGACGTTTATTAGTAAGTTCTGCAATTGGGTTAGTTTGATCCATGAATTGTGATAATTGTGAAGAACCAAAGAACTCTTTCATAGCAGCAGTTACTGGTCTAATATTGATTAATGTCTTAGGAGTAACTTCTTCCATTTCTTGAGTAGTCATTCTTTCACGAATAACACGTTCCATACGAGATACACCAATTCTAAATTGATTTTGTAATAATTCACCCACTTGACGAATACGTCTGTTAGCAAGGTGATCAATTTCATCAAAATTACCAACACCATGTAATAGGTTTAAATAGTAAGAGATTGATGCATATACATCTGAAATAGTTAAACGTTTTTCATCGATTGTTTGATCATTACCAATTACAATAATCTTTTTCTTCTTATCAGATGGATCAACAATCTTAATCTCTTGAACTTTATTATATGTATCTAATTCTTCATTTACTTTAGCTTCAACTACACCATAGCCGTTAGCAAATAATTCTTTATTCTCTTCTAGAATTGCTTTTGTAAATACTGTTCCTTTTTCTAAAACAGTTTTTCCATCTACAATAATATCTTCTGCTAATGTTTGACCTAAAAGTCTATCTGTAACATTTAATTTACGATTAAATTTATAACGACCTACACGAGCTAAATCATATCTAAATTCATCAAAGAATCTAGTAATAATTTGGTTTTTAGATGAATCAAGAGTAGCAGGTTCACCTGGTCTTAATTTTTCATAAATTTCAATTAAAGCTTCATCTGTATTTTTAGTAGAATCTTTAGCTATAGTATTTTTTAAGTAATCATCTTCTCCAAACATGTTGAAAATTTCTTCATCACTAGATAAACCGAATGCTCTAAGTAATGTAGTTAATGTTACTTTTCTTGTACGGTCAATTCTAACATATAAAACATCTCTAGCATCTGCTTCGAATTCTAGCCATGTTCCACGTGTTGGAATTATTTGAGAAGTTATTAATTCACGTCCGTTTTTATCTATTTCATGATTGAAATAAACACTTGGAGAACGAACAAGTTGAGAAACGATAACACGTTCTGCACCATTAATAACAAATGTTCCACTATCAGTCATCATAGGCATATCACCCATAAAGATTTCTTGTTCTTTTACTTCACCTGTTTCACGATTAAATAAACGAACTTCTACCTTTAAAGGAGCAGAATAAGTAGTCTCTCTGTCTTTACTTTCTTTAATAGAGTATCTTGGTTCATCAAAATGATAATCTCCGAATTCAAGCGATAAAGTTCCAGAGAAATTTTCTACTGGAAATAAATCTTCAAATACTTCTTTTATACCTGTTTCAATAAACCAATTGTATGATTTTTTTTGAATCTCTAATAGATCTTTTAATTCATACGTATTTCTTATTTTTGAGAAATTTCTTCTTTCTCGGTGGTCACCACATTTAACAATCTTATATGACACTTTTTTCACCCCAAACAATAATATTTTTAAAGAACAAAATCGCATTAAAAATAACACGCTGCCAATTTATATTAATAACACAAATAAATAAACAAGTCAACTAAATTGTACACTTTAATACGAAAAAGCCTTTTTTCTTTTCTAATATCTCAACATTATACTCTTTCTCTAAGTCGGATATTATCGATTTAGCACCTTGTTCTTTTCTTATCACTAAGAAAAGGTTACCATCTTGTTCTAAATACTTTTTTGCACTCATTAAAATTTCATAAACAATTTTTTTACCAGCACGTATTGGAGGATTAGTAATAATCGTATTATATTTAGAAGTAATATTTTGATAACAATTACTTTCAAATATATTAATATTACTACAACCATTTTCTTTAGCATTGCGTCTTGCTAAATGCATCGCTCTTAAATTAACATCAACCATATCAATGTCATGATTAGTTAATTTATTGATAATAATTCCAATAGTACCATAACCACAACCCATATCTAAGACCTTCGCTCCAACTTCATCAAGCGGGATGGATTCAAGAAGAAGTCTACTGCCAAAGTCTAAACCATCTTTAGAAAACACTCCATTATCAGTTAAAAAGGTAAATTTATGTCCCTTAACAACACAAAATGTACTTTTAACATTACTAGGTAAATTTTCATTTGTAAAATATTGTCCCATAAATTATTCTCTCCAAAATGCAAAAAAGAAGAGACAACTTTTAATTTTTTATATGTTGTCTCCTTTCGTAAACATATTCTATATTATTTTTATAGAATTGTCAATCATTTTTTAAATTTTTGTTTCATAAAAAAAGATAGTTACAAATGACACATAACTATCTTTAAAAAAAGTATAACTCTAATTCCGTATACTCATTGTCACCAATTTGTAACAGAATCATCTACTTTTTTATCAAATATACAAATCTGATAAATTAATACATTTTGGTTTAAAATGAATAGTTGTTAAGTAGAAACTACCTACCATTGTCATTATGGCCAACCAATTATCTATAAAGTTTTCCTTCTTTGACTGTAACTACTAGTACATTACTATACTAACAAATTCATTATATCTAAATATAAAATCCTTGTCAATCATTTTTTATACTTATTTTAATATTTATATTTACTAATATTAATACAAAAAAATAAAAGGCTTTTAACCTCTTATTTTGGCATACTGGAATTTTTTTAATTCCAATAATTTTTTGTAAAATCATACCATTAATATAGATGAAGTTATTAACCACAAATATAAAACAATATTCATTTACTAAGAAAAACAATTATAATATACCACTATATCGTATACTATAACTAAACTAAGATTTTATCAAATATTATAATACTTACATCTTTTAGAATATAAATATCATAATATAAAACAAAACCCCTTGAAAATTGATAAATATAAATTTATCTAAAGTTAAGGATTCATCATCCCGAGTTTTTAATATTATACTTAAAATATTATCAGTATCTTAAATATATATTAAGAGTTTTCTTTCTCTTTACAAAGTTACAGTCATCCTATTTGTGATAATTATTAATTCATACAAATCAATTAATCAACATATATGCATTTTATAGACATACATATAAGCTGACAAATTATCTAGGATATTTAAACTATATACTGTATTTTTTGCTTTGTCAATACAAAAAACAAAAAAATGCACCAAAGTGCATCTTTTTTATGTAAAGTTAATTACTTAACTTCAACTGTAGCTCCAGCTTCTTCAAGCTTAGCTTTAATTTCATTAGCTTCATCAGTAGAAATGTTTTCTTTAACAACACCATTGTTGTCAACGATATCTTTAGATTCTTTTAATCCTAATCCAGTAATTTCTTTAACTACTTTAATAACTCCAACCTTAGCAGCTCCAGCATCAGCGATTGATACTGTTACAGTACTAGGTGCAGCTTCAGCAGCAGCTCCTGCTGCAGGTGCAGCAACAGCAACAGCAGATGGATCAACACCAAATTCTTCTTTCATTGCATCTACTAATTCTTTAATTTCTAATAAATTCATTTCTTTTAAACTACTAATAAAATCTTCTTTTGTTAATTTAGCCATTTTATAATCCTCCTTAAATTTAATTATTTTTAATTTTCTTCTTCTTCTTTTTGTTGACTATATAAGTCTAAGCAAATTGATAAGTCTTTTACAAGTCCTATCATACCGCCAGCAAGCATAGTAAGTAATCCTTCTCTTGAAGGTAATGTTGCATATTCAGCAAGTTTTGCTTGATCTGCAAGTTCTCCATCAACAATCCCTACTTTTAATACTAATGCTGGATGGTCTTTAGCAAAATCACTTAAGATCTTAATTGCTGATACTTGATCGTTACTAAATGCGAATGCACTAGGACCAACTAAGCTATCTTTAAGATCAATTTTTAAATCATCAAAAGCTCTTGCCATTAAAGTATTTTTATATACTTTATAGTCAGAATCTGCTTCTCTTAATTTAACACGTAACTCTTTTGCTTCACTATCTGTAATACCACGATAATCAAATAATACGATTGAACTTGATTCTTCAACATGTCCTTTGATTTCATCGATTACTTTTTGTTTAGCTTCTAGAATCTTTGCGTTTGCCATTATTCCACATCCTTTCTATCATTTTCTATTTAGGGATGCCATAAAAAAGTTCTCAGAATAAATCCCAAGAACTCTTTTCTTTTTAAGTCCTCGGTAGGATTTATTTAACACCTACTGTCTATGGCACCAATAAATTGTCTTTAGTATACTATATGTTTTTTTATTTGTCAAAAGTATTTTCTACTTTTATACCAGGTCCCATTGTTGAAGAAATAGCAATATTCTTAACGTAATCACCTTTAACTGTACTAGGTTTAACTTTAAGAATAGCACTTACGAAAGCATTTAAGTTTTCTAATAAGTCTTCTTCACTAAATGAAGCTTTACCAATAATACCATGAACGTTACCATAAGAGTCAGTTCTATATTCAACACGACCAGCTTTAACTTCATTAATTGCTTTTACAACATCTAATGTAACTGTACCAGTCTTTGGATTTGGCATTAAACCTCTAGGTCCTAAAACACGACCAATTTTACCAAGTAAAGGCATCATATCAGGTGTTGCAATCATTGTATCAAAATCGAACCAATTTTCTTTTTCGATTTTTTCGATCATGTCAACATCACCAACATAGTCAGCTCCTGCTTCTTTTGCTTTTGCTGCATTTTCACCCTTAGCAATAACTAATACTCTAACAGTCTTACCAGTTCCCTTAGGTAAAACAATAGCACCACGTAATTGTTGGTCAGCTTTCTTTGTATCTAGATTAAGTCTCATAGCAACTTCTATAGAACCATCAAATTTACTAATAGAAGTTTCTTTTACTAGTTTGACTGCTTCTTCTTTAGAATATACTTTACCTTTTTCTACTTTAGAAAAAGCTTCTTCGTATTTCTTACTTCTCTTTTTCATTATTTTTCCTCCTTATGTGGTTAATTTCGGAATTCATGTAAGCGGACATTCCTTCCACAAGGTTATTTATTACCTATTATTCTGCACTTTCTTCAACTGTTGTTTGTGCATCTGCTGCTTCTTTTGCAGCTTCCTTAGCTTCTTCTTTAGCTAATTCAATTTCATGTTCATGAGCTTCAGCTACTTCTTCTTCAAGTTCTTTATCATTAACTCCTTCAACAGCTATACCCATATTTCTTGCTGTACCTTCAACAATTTTCATTGCTGCATCTACATCATATGCATTTAAATCAGGTAATTTGATTTCAGCTATTTCACGAGCTTGTGCTTGTGTTAAAGTTGCAACAATTTCATGTGCTCCTTTAACTGAACCTTTATTGATCTTAGCATATTTCTTTAATAAGAAACTTGTAGGTGGAGTTTTAATAACAAAATCAAAACTTCTATCATCATATATTGAAATTTCTACTGGTAAAATGTCTCCCATTTTATCTCTAGTAGCATCATTATATTTAGTACAAAATTCTTGTAAGTTAATTCCTGCTGGTCCTAAAACAGTTCCTACTGGTGGAGCTGGTGTAGCTTTTCCTGCTGGAATTTGTAATTTTATTTTTTTAATTGCTTCCTTTGCCACGAAAAACGCCTCCTTTTATTTTGTTTTCGCGAGTGGTCCAAATAGCTATTACCGCTTTAATAGGCTTTTGCCTCCCACTAAATCTATATTAAATTAAATATAGCCCTTAAATAATAACATAATATTCACACTTTTGCAAGTATTATGCCTTTTCAATTTGATTTAATTCAACTTCTACAGATGTTTCTTGTCCAAACAAGTCAACTGTTAGATTAATTTTTTGATTTGGTAAATCAATTTCTTCAATTTTTCCATACATCCCATTGAATGGTCCAGCAACAATTTTAACCTTGCTACCAACTTCTAAATCATTATCTACATCTATTCTAGACATTCCCATATTATTTAGAATTTTGTCAACTTCATATGGTTGTAATGGAGTAGGCTTAGCACCCTTACCACTTGATCCGATAAATCCTGTTACACCAGGAGTATTACGAACGATATACCATGCTTCATCAGTCATAACCATTTCAACAAGAATATATCCAGGAAACATCTTTTTTACTTTTTCCTTTGTTACTCCATCTTTTATTTCAACTTCTTTTTGTTCAGGTACTATAACTCTATAGATATAATCTTCCATATTCATAGATTCAGCTCTCATTAAAAGCTTTTCTTTTACTTTGTTTTCATGACCTGAATAAGTATTTACTACATACCATTGTTTATCCATATATTATACACTCCTTTTACTTAAATAATGATTGAATTAATGCAAAAATTGTATCTATTCCATAAAAGAATAGAGAACAGAACAAGATAAAAACAATTGTTGCAACAGAATATTTAACCATATCTGTCTTTGAAGTCCAACGAACTTTCTTAGTTTCACTTTTTACACCATTAAAGAAAATCATTATATGTTGCCAAACGCTTTTCTTTGACTCTTCTGTTTTCTTTTCTTTCTTTGGTGATTTTTTAGTCGATTTCTTTTCTACCTTTTCTTCTTTTTCTTCATAATTGACAAGATTTTGTCTTTTCTTTGCCTTTACTATTTCAGCCATTAAATATCACCTTTTCTTTGCTTTTTAAATCATAATAAAAAACACTCTTTCGTGTTCACTATTAAAATAGCACAACAACGAAAGAATGTCAATCTTTATTGAATGAATAATATAATATAAGCAAATACTATACCAATTAATATCATAATAAGTGGTAAAATCAAAAATCCTGTAAAAGCAGCTTGTTTCTCATCTAGTGAACTATATAATTTTTGAGTTTCTTTATCTGCGTAGGCCATCCCAACGGAACTAGCCTTAACCTTTCTCATACCTAAACCGTTACCAGAACCATCTTTTTCTCCAATTTCGTTTTCTAATTTTTCTACTTCTCTTTTATTTCTTTCATTTACATAATCACAATAATATACAGGACTATTTCTTTGAATAACACCTCTAAGATAAGGAACTGTATCCTCCGGTAAAAACATTTCAAACTCATTGAAATTTTCCTTAACAAATTTTTCGTTTAAATTATCCAAGGTATTTGTATAAGCTCCTACTTGCATTAAAGCAAGTATATAAATATTTCTATTTATTTTTTCTTGAGATTCATTTTCTTCAAGTTTTTCCACATAATTATACTGAATAGGTGTTAAAGCTTCAGGATTTTTTATTTCTATTTCAGACAAGTTGAAACTACTAATATAATAGTCATAACTATGAATATATTTCATAGTGGTTGACATGTTATAAAACAATTTATGCATTTTTTCATCATTCTTTTCAGAACGAAGCCAATCCCTAATATTCATTCCCATATCCTATTCACCTACTATTACAATTGTATAACAAATTTCCTAAAAAAAAAATAGCAAAAGCTATTTATTTATATATTTTCTGTATTTATCCTTTAATTTATGAACAATAGTATCAACTCTACTACATGATATATCTAATAATCTTGCTATTTCTTTATACTTAAATCCGTTACATCTAAGTTCAAATACACAACTATCTAGCCCTTCTAAACTATTTTTAAAATGAATACACTCAATATAGTCATAAAGACTTGCCAAATATACATCTGGATTATTAAGTGAGGTCTCATCTTCTTTTATATATATAACTTGATTATCTAAAGAATCATTATCTATTGATAATAAAGAATTATTAAATTTTCCCTTATTGGTTAAGAATTTACGACAATAAGCTTTTATCTGTCTTTCAATACATACAGTACAAAATGTATAAAAACAAGCTATATTATCCTCACTAAAACAATTAATAGCATTACTAAGGCCTATGTAACCTTCCTGAACTATATCATCCAAATCCATACCCATATGTATCATTTTTTGATAATATCTAGTGGCAATACCAAAAACGATAGGTCTATACTTTTTAAACATAATATCTTTTGCTTCATCATCATTTTCTTTTATCAAATATATTTGTTCATAGTCATTAATATTTTTATAGTCCAAAATATCCCTCTACTTTCTATTACGGACTACCTCATAAATCATTATTCCACTGGCTACACTTGCATTTAAACTATTGATTTTTCCAACCATTGGTATTTTTGCAATATAATCACAAGAATCCATAACCAGTCTAGACATACCTTTTCCTTCATTTCCAATAATCAAAGCTATTTTGGAAGAATAATCTATGTCTTTATAGTCAATAGCATTCTCCATAGCTGTTCCTACTACCCAAAAACCATTATCTTTTAATTTATTAATAGCTTGAACTAAATTAGATACACAAACTATTTCCATGTTAGCTAATGCCCCCGCACTTGTCTTCATAACAGTTGAATTTACTGGTACTTGACGATCTTTAGGTATAATGATTGCATCTACTCCTGCTGCCTCACTAGTTCTTATTATCGCTCCAAAATTATGTGGATCCTCTAAATGATCTAAAATAACCACAAAATTAGGATTTTTATTTAAAACATCATCCAATTTTGAATACTGGTAATCCCTAATGTCCAGTATTATACCTTGATGTAGGCCATTACACAAATGGTCCATTTCTCTTTTTGGTTTGATTTCAACACTGATTTTTAATTTTTCCATAAGTGAAATTATCTTTTTATCATCAAAATTATCTTGCAAAAATATTTTTTTAACATCTTTACCATTTTCTAATAATTCTTTTGCTACATTTCTTCCATATACTAACATATTCTAATCCTCCAATATATAATTCATTATCTCATCAATACGACTGTGATTATTAGAAAGTTCTAAATAACCAATCAAAGCTTCTAATCCCGTTGCATATTTATATGTTATAATATCACAATTTTTTGGATGAGAGGAACTTTTATAATTTCTAGCCCTTTTAAAAACATCTATTTCTTCATTATTTAAAAATTCCTCATCTAACATTTTAGTTATAAATTTGGCTTGTCGTTTTGCACTAACATACTCTACTGCCTTTTTTTGTAATTCATTGACATTATTTATACCAAGAGATATTAAAAACTTCCTAATATAATCTTCATATATTGTATCTCCTAAATAAGCAAGCACTAAAACATTTATTTCTTTAACATTCATACTTTCCTCCATTAATCAAAAAAGATAAAACAACTATTTTGCTTTATCTGATGTTTTTCCCACATATTTTACTGTTGATTTAATAACTCGATCATATGAATCAACATAATTATCCATATTCTTCGTATCATAAACACTTTGTAAATTAGCAACGCTTTGAACTAGTGAAGAAGATTTTGAATCTAATTCTATGGTTTTTTCACCATCTTTACGAATTGTCCAATTAGCCGGTTCATAACTTGGTTCAGTGTTAGAAATGGTATATTCTTCCCATGAACCACCGTGTTCTTTAGCTATGGATTGTTTTACTACAGCCAAAGCATCGTCAGCTAAACTATCATTTTTTATTTCATCAAATATTTGTTTTTTCTCTTTATTATTTGTAGCATTTATATAGTCTTCTACCAATTCTTGTCTCTTGTTTAAACTATTAATTATTGCCTCTGTTTTTTCATCAATATCTACACCATACATACTCTCAACTTGTTGACTATAACTTGTATATTTATCACTATCAAATGAACCTATTTTTGTATTGTTTCCAATTGTCTTTGATAACGCAGGTATAGAAACAGCTAATACTCCAATAGTCGCTCCTATTGCTGCCAAATACTTAACATCAATTTTTTTAATTGTACCTGTTTTTGATTCTCTATTTAACATTATAGAACTCCTCCTACTATTTATTGCATTATACCATATAAAAATAAATAATTAACAAAATATCAAATAACTTTACATTTTATTAACATATTCAAAAGTTGTACCTTCTCGTCCATCTATAAGCTTAATTCCTTGTTTTAGTAATTCATCTCTAATCATATCTGCCTTTGCAAAATCTTTATTTTTCTTAGCTAAGTTTCTTTCTTCTATTTTTTTAATTATTTCATAATTTAGTTCGTCACAATCTTTTTGAATTAAATCAAGTGAAAAAACCTTATCCCATGACTGAATTAGCGCTAATTTAGTAGAATCATCTACATCACTTTTTAATAAATCATATAATAATGTCATTGCATTAGCTGTATTTAAATCATCTTCGATATAAGATTTGAATTTATCATCCCAATCTTTGAAAATATTATTATCTAAACTTCCTGTATCTTTTAATTGTTTTATTTTATTTCTTAATTTTTTTAAAGCAACCTCAGCACTATCTAAAGCATCAAATGAAAAGTTAACTTGTTTATGATAATAAGTATTTAAGATAAAATATCTATAACTAAGTGGATCATAACCTTTATTTTTCAAATCTACTACTCTTAAAATATCACCTTTAGATTTACTCATCTTTGTATTATTGACATTCAAAAATGATAAATGTACCCAGTAGTTACACCACTTATGTCCTAAATAAGCTTCACTTTGAGCTATTTCATTTGTATGATGTGGGAAAATTGCATCTTCTGCTCCCATATGAATATCAAGATGTTCTCCTAAATTTTTTATTGCAATTGCAGAACACTCTATATGCCAACCAGGATATCCTCTTCCCCAGGGAGAATCCCATTGTAATTCTTGATTAGAAAATTTAGAGTTTGTAAACCATAATCCAAAATCAAATGGATTTTTCTTGTCATTATCTTCTTCTATATCTTCTCTAACTGCAACCATAAGTTCATCTGCATTACGGCCTGACAATTCATAATATGTTTCATCTTTTGAAGTATCAAAATATATATTACCATTACTAATATAAGCTTTTTCTTCTTTTAATAATTTTTCTATCATTTTTATGTAGCTTTCAATATTATCTGTAGCTTTACTTACAACATCAGGTCTTTTAATATTAATTAACTCACAATCTTCAAAAAAAGCATTAGTATAATACTCAGCTATTTCATGTGATGTTTTCTTCTCTCTTTTAGCCGCAATTGACATCTTATCTTCTCCAGTATCCCCATCACTTTGAAGATGACCAACATCAGTTATATTCATAACCCTTTTAACATCATAACCTATATATCTAAATGTTTTTTCAAATAAGTCTTCTAAAACATAAGTCCTTATATTACCAATATGAGCATAATGATAAACTGTTGGACCACATGTATACATAGAAATCTTTCCCTTTTCATTAGGAATAAATTCTTCTATTTTTTTTGTTAAAGTATTAAAAAATCTCATTTTTCCTCACCTGTTAAAATTATACCATACAATATCTAAAAGAAAAAGAGACTAACTAGTCTCTGATACAAGAATTTTATTATCTCCAAGTAATATTTTATTGATTATATAATTATTTACCTTTCTATCTATAACTTTATCTATCTTTCTAGCACCATATTCATTATAATTGGATTCATTTTTAATTTCATTAATCAATTTTTTAGAAAATGATAGGCTAACATTCTTTTTAGAATAATATGATTTTAATAAATTTAATTTTGTTTTGATAATATCAGTAATTACCTCTTCTTCCAAAGAATTGAAAACTACTATATCATCAATTCTGTTAATAAACTCAACGCTAAAATATTCCTGTAAAGTATTAACTAATTTATCTTTATATAAAGTATTAAATCCCATACTATTTTTACTTGTTCCTAAATTAGAAGTCATAAAAATTGTTACATTATTAAAGTAAACTGGATTTCCCTTAGAATCATTGATTTTTCCTTCATCTAGAACTTGAAGGAAAAGTTTAATAACATTTAGACTTGCTTTTTCTATTTCATCTAGGAGTAATACACAGTAAGGATTATTTCTAACTTTTTCCAATAAATAATTTTGATCATCATATCCAACATATCCTGGAGGTGAACCAATTATTTTGCTTACAGCATGTTCTTCCTTATATTCACTCATATCTACTCTTATAAAATGATTTAATGAATAAAGTTCTTTAGCATATTCTTTTACAAGCATTGTTTTTCCAACACCTGTTTTTCCAACAAGTAAAAATGAATGAACTTTATTATTAGAAAATCCCAGTTGCTTTCTTTTAGCATAATTACTAATAAGATTAATAGCTTCTTTTTGGCCCTTTACTTTAGAATTAAGTTTTTCCTCTAAAGAAAGAATCTTTTTATTATCCAAATTGAATTCTGTTAACGGAACATTAGCTTTCTCTGAAATAACCTTTAATACCATGTCTTTAGTAATTTCTTTAGGAACATTATTTTTATTTGTTTGTAATAAAAGTTTATTAATTTTTGTTTCAAGTTCATATTGTTTTGTTTTAAGTTCAGTTGCCTTAAGAAAGTTTTCTTCTACAATTTTTTCCTTCTTCAACTTTAAAATTGTATTTAATTTTTGATTAAGATTATTTATCATCGTTTCTTTTCTTGTTTTTGTTAGAACTGTTTTAGCACATACTTCATCTAAAACATCAATTGCTTTATCTGGAAATTTTCTAAATTTTAAATATTTATCAGTATTATCAACAATATAGTCTATTATCTCATCACTGATAATCGTATTATGAAATGATTCATAGATATCCTTCATTTTCTTTAGAATTTCTTTTGTCTTTTCTGGTGTTAATTCTTCTACATTTATTTTTTGAAATCTTCTATCTAAAGCTTTATCTTTTTCTAAAAACTTAGAATATTCTTCTGTAGTAGTAGCACCAATTACTCTAAGTTTACCTCTTGCTAAAGCAGGTTTTAAGATATTAGATGCATCAATTGCTCCTTCAGCACCGCCTGCTCCTACTAGGGTATGAATTTCATCTATAAACAAAATTATATCAGGATTGTTTTCTACTTCTTTAATTATCTTATTAATTCTTTCTTCAAATTCACCACGATATTTTGTTCCCGCAACTAATGTTGCCGTTGAAACAGAAAGAATCCTTTTAGAGCGAAGAGATTCTGGTACTAAACCAAATACTATTTTATTTGCTAAAGCTTCTACTATTGCAGTTTTTCCGACTCCAGCATCTCCTATTAGTAATGGATTATTTTTACTTCTTCTAGAAAGAATCTCAATAACTCTGTTTATTTCATTATCTCTTCCTATTACTGGATCTATATCACCATTTAAACATTGTTGATTTAAATCAACCGAAAATTCTTCTATCATTAATTTTCTCTTATTTTTAGATTTTTTCAAAACAAAATTATTTGAAAATTCATCGTATAAAGCATCAACATCTATATTCATACCCATTAAAATTCTAATGGCAACACCATCACCTTCTTCAAGTAATGATAAAAATAAATGCAACACACCTACTTCTTTATCTTTGTTTTCTCTAGCATCAATACTAGCATTTTCGATAATTCTTTTTAATAATGGAGTATATAAAAACCAATTATTAGAAATATTACCTTTACCTATTACTTTAAGAACTTCTTTTTTAAAAACATCATAATTAATATTATACTCTTGTAATTTTAAAGTTACTTCTTCATCTTTATTCGAAAGAATTGCTAAAAGTAAATGTTCACTACCAACATATGGATGTTTTAAGGCTGACATCTCTTTTTTTGCATTCAATAATACTTTTTGTGCTTCTTCACTAAACTTTGAAAACATCTTATCTCCTCCTAAGACTATTTTATGTTTAGTTTGCTAATGATTGCAAGAAATTATAACCCAAAAAAACTGACAAGAATTGCAAAAAAAAGACACCAATTGCTTGGTGACTTTACAATTATTAGATTAATACTAATATTAAGAAAATAATAATTAATACAGCTAATAATTCTAAGAATAGTTTCCAAATATTTTTTAGCCATTCTTTATAAGATACTCCTAAGTATGAAAGTACAGTCATTAAAACTACACTTGTTGGAGCAATTAACATAGTAATACCATAAATTGATTGATATACTACTCCTACAATTGCTAATGTTGATTTCTTAGAAACTAAACTTGCAAGATATGGTAATACGCTTTGGAATGCGTATAATGGTTCAGCATTGAATACACTTGATAGCATTGCAGCTATAGTAGAAGTAATTACATTAAATCCTTTAGTAAATCCAAATAAGAATTTATAAATTACTAATTGGAATGGATGATATGTAACTATTACTAAACCTGTATATATTAAAATTACTAATACTGCAGGTTCTAATGCTTTTTTAGCACCAGCTGCAAAAGCTTCTAATCCTTCACTAAATTTAACTTTGTAAATGATCATTAATAATCCTGCTGCTACAATCATTAATCCCATTAAATCAGCTAAAGTCCAACTTCCAAATGCATTAATATTACCTAATAGTTTTCCAAATAAAGCAAAACCAAATATTTTGAATTCAGTAACACTCTTAGTAGCACTTTCAAATGCAGTATTACTAAATGCATTTGACCAAGAAATAAATGCTAAAATCATTACTATGAATACAAGTGATAATATTACAACTAATGGCCAAACATTATGTTTACCTCTAACTGCCTTAGGAATAAATTCATCATATTTTCCTGCAGCTTTAACAACTTTAACTTCTTCTTTCTTTTCAGCTGCAACAGTAGTCTTTGTAGACTTTTTAGCAGTAGTTTTAGTTGTCTTTGTATTTTTAGTTGCTTTTTTTGTTGTAGACTTAGTAGCCTTCTTTTCTTCTTCTTTTTTAGCTTTCTTTTCTTCTGCTAATTTCTTCTTAGCAGCAGCTTTTTCTTCTTTTTCAATTTTAGAAATATATCTAACTGTATTGAAAATAAGTAAAGCTAATCCTAATACTAAGATAATAACTTTTACTAACATATTAGATGTAATCTTTAATGATAGTACAGAAATTATTATACTAGTATTTGAATATGCAAAAGTTGTACCAGCAACACCAATCATAGTTGATCCAACTACTGTAAGTGCTGCAACAATCTTGTCATATCCCATTAATAGTACTAGTGAAATTAAGAATGGGAAGAACATAATTAATCCTAATTGTAATCCACAAATAGAAGTAATTACTGCAAGAAGTACCATAATAATTGATACTGCAACCTTTCCATGTTTCTTAAATGCTGATGATAGTTTATCAAGTAATGTACGATAAGCACCTATTTTACTTAATATTCCATAGAATCCACCAACAACTAGGATATATAAAGCTATATAACCAAAATATGATAAAGCTGTTGTTGGATATGAGAATAAATCAGCAATTCCCATTTGAACGCGTCCTTGTTCAACGTAACTATTTTGGAAATATGCAGCAGGTAAAATCCAAGTTAGTAATACGAAAACTGCTAGAGTTACAAGAACGACTTTTACTGTATTATGCTTTGTCTTCATAATCTACCTCCCATAATAATTATATCTTTAATATCTTTATAATACAAGCATTTAGCCACTTTTTTTGTGAAATTTTAGTGAAAAGAAAAAGAAAAACTAAGGAAAAAAGAAAGCTAATTTCTAAAATTAAAACTTTCTTTTTAAAATTTTATATTTCTTTGTTATCTTGTGGTTTCATTAATGGGAACATTACAACATCTTTAATGTTTTCACTATTAGTTAATAATTGAATAATACGGTCAATTCCCATACCCCATCCAGAAATAGGTGGCATACCATATTCCATAGCACTAATATAGTCATAATCCATTTCCATAGCTTCCTCATCACCAGCATCTTTTAAAGCTGCTTGATTAAGAAGTTTTTGTTCTTGTTCCATAGGATTAACTAACTCTGAATAACCATTTACTATTTCTGCTCCATTAACAACCAATTGGAAACGATCAGAAATATTTTTATTATCATCATTTGTTCTAGCAAGTGGAGATAATTCTTGTGGATGTTCTGTTAAATATACTGGTTCAACCATATATGGTCTTGCAACCTTCTTATATAAAACGTCTACTAAATTACCAAATCCTAAATTTTCAATTGGAGTTTCACTTTCTAATTCTATTTTATCTTCTTTAATTTTTGCTAGTAATTTTTCTTTAGTATTATATTCATTAATATCAATGTTAGCATATTTTATTAATAATTCTCTAAATGATACTGATTTCCAGTCACCACTCATATCTACTTCTTTATCACCTATTTGAATAGTTAAAGTACCAAAGATATTTTGAATTATTGTTTGTAACATATTTTGAATCAACTTCATATTATCTTTATAATTGTAATATGCTTGGTATGCCTCAATCATAGTGAAATCTTGTAAATGAGTTTGATCAATTCCCTCATTTCTGAAACATCTTCCTATTTCATATACTTTTGGAAGACCAGCAATAACTGCTCTTTTCATATATGTCTCTGGTGCTATTCTTAAATAAACATCCATATCTAAAGCATTATGATGAGCTTTAAATGGTCTTGCAGTAGCACCACTTGCCTTATTATTTAAAATAGGTGTTTCTATTTCCATATAACCTAAATTATCTAAATAATGTCTTAATTCTCTTATAAACTTAATTCTGATTAAGAATCTATCACGAGTTTCTTGATTCATAATTAAGTCAACATATCTTTGTCTATAACAAGCTTCCTGATCTGTTAGTCCATGGAATTTTTCAGGTAGTGGTTTCAAAGCTTTACCTAAGAATTCAAAACTATCTACACGAATTGTTTTTTCTCCAGTATGAGTTGTAAATACCTCACCACTTGCTCCTATGAAATCACCAATATCAAAGTTTTCTTTGAAAAATTTATATTTTTCTTCTCCAACCATATCTACTTTAATAGATAATTGAATTTTTCCCTCAATATCTCTAATAGTTAAGAAACTCATTTTACCCATTTTTCTCATGAAAACGATACGTCCTGCTACTCTTACATTAGTTGTACCATCTTCTAAGTTTTTAACATCTTTTATTTCATGTGTTATCTCATATCTTTCTGGATATGGATTGCATACCTCTCTTATTTTTTCTACTTTTTCACGTCTTACTAATTCTTGTTCACTAAACTCTCTCATAACTACACCTCTATCTTTTCATTTATAACTTTTGTATTTGTAATTACATCATGCAACCCTCTTTTATCCTTTCTAAATAAAATCATTATTGCCGTTGTAAATATTATTATATATTGAATCATACTAACTGTCATTGAGGATACAAAATAAACATCCTTTGAACCTAAAATAATAACAGCAAGTAAAATTAGATTTGCTAAAATACTATTGATTATTAAAGATCTTACTGCTAATTGATTCATAGTTAAATCTTTTCCATAATTAGATTCTATTTTAATTTTCATTAATTTCTTTCCAATAGTTTGTCCCTTATTATAAAATTGGAAAACTATAAAGTATAAAATATACATTGTTAGAGAAACAAATGATACTACAACTGTTTGTTTTGATAAATCATAACTTATATCTGATGCTTTACTAAGAAGCTTTTTATATTCTTTAGGGCTTGTTTTTTTATCCATAGCTTGTTCCATTACATCATTATATTCTTTTGTTAATTTTTCGTAATTAGAATTGTTATTAACAAAGAAGGTAAGCATTGATACTACAATTGAAACAATAATCATATCTAAAATTAATGCTCCTAAACGTTTTATAAAGTAAGCATTTTCTTCACTTTTCATTTTAAATCCTCCTTGTACTCGGTCAATATCTGCATTATATCACGAATAGAAGAAGTTTTATAGACTTTATTCTTAATTTCAATGGATTTTTCCATTCCTTTTAAGTACCAAGCTATATGATTTCTTATTTCTAAACAAGCTAATTTCTCATTTTTTAAATTTTCTAAATATTTTAAGTGTTTTATGCACATATCTATTTTTTCTTCATTTGTTGGTTTAACAATATCTGTTTTTCCATCTAGGTAGTCAACTGTTTGCTTGATAAGCCAGGGATTACCTAATACGCCTCTACCAATCATTACTGCATCACAAAAAGTCTCATCAAGCATTCTTTTGGCATCTTCAGCACATTTTATGTCTCCATTACCAATAACAGGTATTTTAACATTTTCCTTGACTTGCTTAATTATTTTCCAATCAGCTTTTCCACTATATCCTTGCATCCTTGTTCTTGGATGAACACATATAGCACTAGCTCCAGCTTCTTCTACTATCTTAGCAACATCTACAGCATTGAGATGATTACTATCCCAACCACTTCTAATTTTAACTGTAACTGGTATTGGAACTGCAGCAACTACTGCTTCTACTATCTCTTTAATTTTTTCAGGTGATTTTAACAAAGCTGCTCCCGCTTGAGCACGAACAGCCACTTTTGGAACAGGACATCCCATATTAATATCTATTATATCTGGATGCATATTCTCATATATGTATTTAGCTGCTATTACAAAGCTATCTTTATCTGTACCAAATATTTGTTGAGTTATGGGACGTTCAAGATCTGTCATATACAACATATCAATAGTTTTTTGATTTTCATACATTATAGCTTTATCACTAACCATTTCAGCATAAACTAATCCACAACCCATTTCTTTGCAAATCCTTCTAAATGAAGAGTTACAAATACCTGCCATAGGTGCTAGAACAACTTGATTAGCTATTTCCACATTTCCAATTTTCCATTTCATTACTATTCATCACCTTTATAGTTCTTCTTCCTTTTCAACTCTTGCTTATTATATTATAAAATAGAGTTTTTTTCAAATAAAAAAGGAATTAATTGTCAATTCCTCTCTTAGCATTTTGTCTTCTTTGTTTTCTTAACTGTCTATTCTTTCTTTTTCTTTCTTTTTCTATTTTTACTTCTCCACCAGATAACAATGATTCCCTCTTAAAATTAAGAAGATTGTTTTTTATCATATTATATAATTCTTCTTGTTCATCTGTTTCAGCATAATTCATTATCTTTTCTATAATTCTTTCAATATGAATTCTATCTAAACTTATACCGGTTTCATGAATTATTTTTCTAGGATAGACATGAGCTGAATTTAACTTTATACAACTGTATTTCTTTTCACCGAATATTAGATAAGGTGAAGAGTAATATCTATCTTTCTGTTTCATTGCTGTTTCTGTACCACTTGTTACCGGACATGTACAAACAAAACTTTCATCATCTATTGTTTGTTCAAATAAAACAACAGACAAACGACACTCCTTATTATCCTTATAATTTTTATTATTAACCATAGTATAATCTTGAACTACTATATCCCCTGATTTTAACATTATTTTAACTCCTCTATATTATTAATTTTTCTTTTTTAATAAATCTCTTATTTCTTCTAAAAGTAAGACTTCCTCATTTTTCTTTTCAGAAACTTTGGGCTCTTCTTTTTTCTTAAATCTTTCAAATAATTTTATCATTACAAAAATTGAAATAGATATTATCATAAAATCAATAATTGTTTGAATAAAAGATCCATATTTTAAACTAGCATCTCCTATTTTTATAGACAAACTACTGAAATCTAATCCTCCTAGTAATACTCCAATTAAGGGCATTAAAATATCATTTACCAAGCTTGATACAATTTTACCAAAAGCTCCACCGATTATAACACCAACTGCCATATCTACAACATTACCTCTAGAAATAAATGTTTTAAACTCTGATACTTCTTTTGTTAATGTCTTTAAACTATTTTTCTTTTTCAAAAAAATTTCTCCTTTCACTAGATTTTATTATACATTGTTTTTAATAAATAACAAAGAAAAAGAACTAGATTTAATCATCTAATTCCTTTAATAATTCAGCTTTGCTCATTTTTGAGTAATTCTTAATACCTTTTTCTTTGGCTAACTCTTTTAACTTAGTAATAGACATAGATTCTAAATTAGTATCTTCTGTTTCTTCAGGCATCTTTCCATTTTCTACTAAATAATCAATTTGTTCTTTTGTCAATGTTTCATATTCTAATAATGCTTCTGCAATTAATTTTAATAAATCTTTATTTTTCTTGATTATTTCTGTTGCTTTAGCATGACAATCATTAATTATTTTTCTCATTTCCATGTCTATTTCATTAGCAACTTCATTTGAGAAATGTTGACTCTTATTATAATCTCTACCTAAGAATACGCTTCCTTCTTGTTGTTCAAATTGAAGAGGTCCTAGATCACTCATACCATATTCTGTTACCATAGCACGAGCTATTTTAGTAGCTTTTTCAAAATCATTATGAGCTCCTGTTGTAATTTCTCCAAAAGTAATTTCTTCTGCTGTACGTCCACCTAATAAACCAGTAATTTCTTCAAGTAAGTCTGTTTTAGTAGAACATAATTTTTCTTCACTAGGAACCATCATATTGTATCCACCTGCAGCTCCTCTTGGAATAATAGTAACTTTTTGAACATCGTTTGCATGTGCAAGTTTAAGTCCTATAACAGCATGTCCAGCTTCGTGGTAAGCTACTAATTTACGATCATTTTCACTATATTTATGTGAGGCTTTAGCAGGTCCCATAAGAACACGGTCTGTTGCCTCATCTATTTCACTCATAGTAATTTTATTTTTATTACGTCTAACAGCTAATAATGCTGCTTCATTAAGTAAGTTTTCTAGATCTGCTCCACTAAATCCTGGAGTTCTCTTAGCTAAGTTTTCTAAAGTTATACCATCTGCTAATTTTTTATTTCTAGCGTGAACTTTTAATATTTCTTCACGTCCTCTAACATCTGGTAGATTAACTGTTACTTGTCTATCAAATCTTCCTGGTCTTAATAATGCAGGGTCTAAAACATCAGGTCTATTTGTTGCAGCTATAATGATGATTCCTTCGTTTTCTCCAAAACCATCCATTTCTGTAAGTAATTGGTTAAGTGTTTGCTCACGTTCATCATGTCCTCCACCTAAACCTGTACCTCTTTGACGTCCTACAGCATCTATTTCATCAATAAATATTAAACATGGCGCATTTCTTTTTGCTTGTTGGAACATATCCCTAACACGGCTTGCTCCTACACCAACAAATAATTCAACAAAATCAGATCCACTAATAAAGTAGAATGGAACGTTTGCTTCCCCAGCAACTGATTTAGCAAGTAAAGTTTTACCAGTTCCAGGAGGACCTACTAGTAGTACTCCTTTAGGAATTCTAGCACCTAATTTTTGGAATTTCTTTGGATCTTTTAAGAAATCAATTAACTCTTTAACTTCTTCTTTTTCTTCTTTCAATCCTGCTACATCCTTAAATGTAGTTTTATTGTTACTATCATTTAATCTTGCTTTACTCTTTCCAAAATCTAATGAATTTTTATTACCAGCCATTTGTTTATTCAAGAAGAAGAAAGCAAATGCGATTAATATAGCAAATGGAAGTACATTAACTAGTATAATTAATAAAGATGATGACTCTGGATCATTTTTAGCCTCTAATTCAAATTTTTGAACTTCTGAAGCTTCTACTATTTTCTTCATTACTTGTTCACTCATAGGTAATCTTGAAAAGAAACTTTCATTCTTTTTATAACCATTTAATGAACCAGTAACCTCGTATGTTTGAGCATTACTACGTGGTGTTATATATAAATTTTTAATTTCACCACCATTTAATTTTTCTACAAATTCATTGTAAGTTAAATTATGAACATCTTGATTCATTACATTGAAAACATAAAATATTCCCAACATAATTAAAATCATAAATAAATATGGAACTAATCCCTTTTTAACGTCTTTTTTATTCATTAAAATCACTCCTTCAGCAGTATTTCATTATTATATCATAGTTTTCTTGTTTTGACTTATCAAATTTTGATTTTTTTAAGCCTGGTATCCAAACAATATTACCAACAGAATCAGTAACTATTGGCCACAAATCTCTATCATGTAAACTAATTTTATCTTCAATAAATATTTCCTTTACTTTCTTTTTACCATTCAAACCCTTAACTTGAATTCTATCCCCTAACTTTCTAGTTCTAATAATTAAAGGTAAAGCTATCTCACTAGAAGATAATCTGCATATATTATTTGATGTATCATCATCTTCTAAAACTTTCTTAATTTTATGATGATTAGGTAATTCTGCATACTCACTAAATTCTATTTCATAAGCTGTTAATTCTTCTGTTTCTTTCTTTAAGTAAAAATCGTTATAACTTTTTATACCAAGTATCTCATTTGGTAAATTAACCTCATTATTAGCTTTCCTAGAAGTAATCAATCCTTGTAATAATTCTATATGTTTATCATTTACAAGTATCAAATCATCTTGATAATAATCTTCTAATATATAATATAGTATTTCTTTTTGAATATAAGGATCTAATTCTAAAAATAAATCAATTTTAATATGTCCTGTCTTTTTATCTATTACTTT
>JAUNMG010000041.1 GCA_030531905.1 bacterium
CGACTTAAGTCTTTTTTTATATAGAATTTGTTTCACATCAATTGTATAACAACACTTTTTAGGAAAAATAGATAATAATTAAATTGAAAAACAAAATAAAATACTATATAATAAAGATTATAAGAATAGAATTTAGAATTGGGTGATAATATGAAAGATGAAAAACACCAAAGATCATATCAAAAATATACAATTGCAATATTAATTCTTTTAGTGTTAATAGTAGGAACTGCATATGCTTGGTTAGTATTATCACTAAAAGGAGAAAAAACAAATACAGTTATTGTCGGAAATTTATCTTTAAAACTTGAAAATGAAAGCGCAGGAATTAACTTAGAAGATGCATCTGCAGTTAGTGAAAATGTTGGTATGAGTTATAAACCATATTCATTTGAATTAACTAATGATGGAAATATAGAAAGTACTTATACAATATATTTAGTAGATGATGATGACAAAATTCCTACAGGTACTGAAAAGATGAAGGATGGTTATGTTAGATTTAATTTAATTAAAAATGGTATAAAAGAAAATTCAAAACTTTTAACTGAAATAAAATCTGATCAAGGAAGAGTCTTAGACAGTGGAACTATTCAACCAGGTCAAACAAATAGTTACGATTTAAGATTATGGATAGATAGTAATGCTAATGATGATTATATGGAAACAATGTTTGCAGGAAAAATTGAAATAGTAGCAGAACAAATAAAAGAATAGTTCTGCTTTTTTTTAAGAAAAATTAGAAAAACTATGATATAATAAACTGGTATTAGAGGAGGTTTTTATTATGGAAGATAAACTATCCAAAGAAGAAGTTCTTCATGTTGCTGACCTAGCAAGAATAGAAGTAAGTGAAGAAGAAATTGAAACATATCAAATAAAGCTAAAAGAATTATTAAATGAAGTAGAAAAAATTGAAAGTATCAATGATAATGATAGTGATTATATGATTGCACCATGGAGTAATAATGCAAGTTATAGAGAAGATATAGAAGAAGAAATGCTTAATCCTAAAGAGGCATTAAAAAATGTCCCACGTAAAAGCGGAAATTATATAGAGGTACCGGTGGTTATAAATGAGTAGATATTTAGACTTAGATATAGTAGAAATTAATAAATTATTAAAAGAAGGTAAAATTACACCTACTGATTTAGTAGAAGAAAGTTTTTTACGTATAGAAGAAAACAAGGATTTAAATGCATTTATTACTTTAAATAAAGAACAAGCTTTAGAAGAAGCTAAGAAGTTAGAAAATGAAGAAATTGATACAATTACATTTGGTATTCCAATAGCTATTAAAGATAATATTATAACTAAAGATTTAAGAACAACAGCTGCTTCTCATATGTTAGATAATTTTATACCTATCTATGATGCTGATGTTATTAAAAAAATAAAAGATAATAAGATGATTATTATAGGAAAAGCTAATATGGATGAATTTGCTATGGGATCATCTAATCAAACATCATACTTTAAACCAGTTGCAAATCCATGGAATAAAGCTTTAGTTCCAGGGGGATCATCAGGAGGATCAGCTGCAGCAGTAAGTAGTAGAGTAGTTCCTTTTGCTTTGGGTTCTGACACTGGTGGTTCTATTAGACAACCATCAAGTTTTTGTGGAATAGTAGGATTAAAACCAACATATGGAAGAGTATCAAGGTATGGATTAATTGCTTTTGCATCAAGCTTAGATCAAATAGGTCCAATGACTAGAAATGTTTATGAAAATGCTGTACTTTTGAACATAATCTGTGGAAAAAGTAAAAATGATTTAACAAGTTGTGAAACAAATGAAGATTTCACAAGACTAATTGGAAAAGATATTAAGGGTATGAAAATAGCTATTCCTAAATTCTATGTAAATGATGCAATTGATGATGAAATTAAAGATAAATTAAATAGTATTATCAAATTACTAGAAGAAAATGGAGCAGAAATTTCTTACGTTGATATTAAGTATATTGATAAAGCAGTTACTCTATATCAAATAATCGCCATGGGAGAAGCAAGTTCAAATCTTGCTAGGTTTGATGGTATCAGATATGGTTATAGTTATGAAAATCCTGAAAATATTAATGATTTATATTTAAAAACTAGAAGATATGGATTTGGTCCAGAAGTAAAAAGAAGAATTATGATAGGTAGTTATCTGTTAAGTGGGGAAAATGCTACCACATATTATAATAAAGCTTTAGCTATTAGAGATGATATGCGTAATAGTTTTCTAGATGTATTTAAAGAATATGATTTAATTATTGGACCAACTGCTACAACAAAAGCATATCCATTAGGAAAAGATTTAGATGATGCTGTTAAAGCTTTTATGGATGACGTTTTAACAATCCCAGTTAACATGGCAGGACTTCCAGGTCTTAATTTACCAATAGGATTTTCAACTGATCATTTACCAATAGGTATGCAAATAATTGGTTCTAGTTTTGAAGAAGCTAAAATTTATCAGTTAGCGAGCTTTATTGAAAAGAAACTTAATCTAGATTTAAATCCAAATCATAATGGAGGTAGAGAAAATGACTAATTATATAGAAACAATTGGAATTGAAGTCCATGTTGAATTAAAAACAAAAACAAAAATATTTTCTCCTTCTAAAAACGGTTATGGAATGATGGCTAATAGCTTAACTAATGTTATAGATTTAGGTTATCCTGGAACATTACCAACTATAAATCATGAAGTAATAAATACCGCTATTAAAGCTGCTCACGTCTTAAATTGTAAAATAAGAAAAGAAATGCACTTTGATCGTAAGAACTATTTTTATCCAGATAATCCTAAAAACTATCAAATTACTCAAAGCAGAACTCCAATAGGATACGATGGATATGTTGAAATAGAAGTTAACGGTGTTAGTAAAAAAATAGAAATAGAAGAAATTCATATTGAAGAAGATACTTGTAAAAGTGCCCATAGAGGAACTGTTTCATTGCTTGACTTTAATAGAGCAGGTGTTCCTTTAATAGAAATTGTTTCAAAAGCATGTATAGAAAGTAGTGAAGAGGCAAAGCTTTACTTAGAAAAATTGAAAGAATTATTATTTTATGCTGATATTTCAGATTGTAAAATGGAAGAAGGTTCAATGAGATGCGATGCCAATGTTTCTTTAAGAAAGAATTTAAATGATCCTTTAGGTACAAAATGTGAAATTAAAAATATTGGTTCTATTTCTAATGTTGGAATTGCCATTGAAAAAGAAAAAGAAAGACAAGCAAAATTACTTGATAACAATGAAACTTTTAAAGAACAAACTCGTCGTTTTGATGACAAATTAAATGATACAGTTTTAATGAGAGTAAAAGAAACTGGAAATGATTATCGTTACTTTCCAGAACCAGATATTCCTTATATAGTATTAACTGATAGTCAAATAGAAGAAGCAATAAAAACACTTCCAATGATGCCTAAGGAAAGAAAAAAACTTTATGAAGAGAAAGGCGTTTCAGAACTTAATATTAAGAAAATAATCGCTAACAGATCTTTAAGTGATTATTTAAATACGTATTTAGATACAAATCTTAATTTTCAAACAGCAACTAATCTGTTATTAGGAGATATTTCATTCTACTTAAATAAAGAAGAAAAAGAAATAACCAATACGCATTTAACAAAAGAAAAAATGCTAGAGCTAGTAGAAAAAATAGATAACAATACTCTTTCAAGTAAAAACGTCAAAGAAATTATTTCAGATATCTTAGAAAGTAATAAATCTATTCAAGAAATAATGAAGGAAAAAAACATTACAAATATAACAGATACTTCATTATTGAAAGATATAGTTACAAAAATAATAAAAGAAAATCCTGAAAGTGTTAATGATTACAAAACTGGAAAAGATCGTGCAATTAAATACTTAATGGGTCAAATAATGAAAGAAACAAAGGGTAGTGCTAATCCTAAAATTGTTAATGAAATTTTAATTTACGAATTAAATAATAATTGATAAAGATTTAGACATAGTGTATAATATAGATACTAGGATGTGAATAAGATGAAAAGATATTTAAAAGAACATAAAATTGTAGTGGCTGCAACTATTTTAATGTTGATTATTATTGTAATTGCATTCTTTGTAAAACAAGCATTCTTCTCTAATAGTGGAAATGCCGTTTATGGAGATAGATTAGATGGAATAGAAGC
Source organism: bacterium (assembly GCA_030531905.1). Taxonomy (GTDB): domain Bacteria; phylum Bacillota_I; class Bacilli_A; order RF39; family UBA660; genus UMGS995. The sequence goes on from JAUNMG010000041.1 coordinate 4,158, forward strand.
AGTAGAAGTAGATTCTAAACAAAAAAAAGAAATAATAAGTAATCTAGAAAATGATTCATCTGTAAAAAAAGCAACTTATAAATTACAAGGTAAAATTATTAATGTTATTATAACAGTTAATGATGATGTTGGTCTTGATACAGCTAAATCATTAAGTTCTAAAGTTTTAGAAAAATTAGATGAAGATCAAAAGAAATTCTATGATATTCAAGTTTTTGTAAAGAAAGATACAGATGCAAAGGATTTTCCTATTATTGGTTATAAACAAAATAATAAAGAATCATTCGCATGGACAAAAGATAGGAGTGCCGAATAATGAAGAAAAAACTAATTATTATAACTCCAATTATAATTGCACTAGTTGCTTTTATATTTGTTTATAGATATTACAATCATCAAGATAAGAACACGAGTCTAACAGTTGTAGAAAAAAGATGGGTTCAAGATAATAAATCACAAACTGTGGATATTGAAGTAATAAATGATTATCCTATTTATGGTACTGCAGGTAAAGGTGTTTTATATAGTTTTGTTAAGGATATGACAAAAGACGTGGGTTTAGATTTTAATGAAATTCCTTATTTAAAAACAAGTAAAACATCAACTAATTCACTTAGATTTAGAATTTTAGATAATGATGAGAAACAATCTGATAATGATTTATTCTTATTTGAAGATTATTATATTGCAGTAGGTAGAGACTACCAAAGATTAAATCATATCAAAGATATGAAAAATTTAACTTTTGGTGTCTTTGACACAGATGCCTCAACAATTAGTTATTATTTAAAATCTGGTACTAATTTATCCTATAAGAGTTATAAAACTATTGATGAACTTTATAGTGCCTTAGAAGAAAAACAAGTTGATATGATTATCGTTCCTAATATTATGTATTTAAATAAGACGATAAGTAATAATAACTATTCAATAAATTATTATTTTACAGAGATGACTAAGAAAGTTGTGTTAACTTTAAGTGATAATGAAGAGTTAAACAAAATAGTTAGAAAATATTATAATAAATGGAAAGAAACAAAGTTTATAAAAGAATATGATAAAGAGTATTTTGATTATTATTTAACTCAAAACAAACTAACTTCTAAGAAAAAAGCAGATTTAGTTTCAAAAGTTTATACTTATGGATATGTTGAAAATGTACCATATGAGAAAAAAGTAAATGGTAGAGTTGCAGGTATTGCTGGAGAGTATCTAGATCGTATCGCAAGATTTTCAGATATTGAATTTAAATATAAGAAGTATAATAGCTTAGAAGAATTAAAAACTGCTATTAAGAATAAAGAAATAGATATGTACTTTGACTATTATGGTTTAGATAGTGATAACTATAAAGCAACATTATCAACATTTGTTGAAGATTATGTTATCTTAGGAAAAGAAAAAGATAATCATATTATTAATTCATTTGAAAGTATTAGATCAAAGGATGTCTCTATGTTAGATAATGATTTACTATATAATTATGTAAATAATAATGGTAAAGCAAATATTCATAAATATAAGAGTTTAAATGAACTAGTAAAAAAAGCAAATGATACTCTTATAATAGTTGATCGTAACTTATATAATAAGTATCAAACAACTAAATTTAAAAAGTATACAATTCTATATATGGATACTATGATGAATGATTATAAGTTTATGGTTAAAAATAATGATCAAGAATTTTATAATTTAGTAAACTATATGATTAATACTAATTCATATTATATATATCGTAATAGTGGATTAGAAAGTTTAAATGAGTCTTTCTTAGAAAGAAGCAATTTTGAACAAATTTATTCTATTGTTTTAGCTATAATATTTATCCCACTAATAATAGTTGGATTAGTAATTGTTATTATAAAAAATAAAAGGAAGAAAAAACAAGTTAAGATAACAGATAGACATAAGTATACTGATATGTTAACTTCATTAAAGAATCGTAATTATCTAAATATAAAAATGCCTGAATGGGAAGAATCAAAAGTATATCCTCAAGCAATTGTTGTAATTGATTTGAATAATGTAAAATATGTTAATGATAATTATGGTCATGAAGAAGGAGATAAATTAATCATTGAAGCTGCAGGTATTTTAGTTAATACTCAACTTGAAAATAGTGAAATTATACGTACTGATGGAAATGAATTCTTAATTTACTTAGTAGGATATAGTCAAAGACAAATAACAACATATACTAAAAAATTATCTAAAGAATTGAAAAATTTACCTCATGAATTTGGGGCTGGTGTGGGATTCAGTATGATTACAGATGAAATAAAAACAATAGATGATGCAATAAATGAAGCTACTATGGAAATGATTACAAACAAAGAAGAGTTTAAGTAAGAGGTTGATAAGTATGGAGCAAGTTAGAGGTTTTTTCAAAAAGGTTATAAAGTATATTACTAAACCTGAAATGAGAGTATTGCCTGGACAACTTGCTTTTTTTACTGTCATTTCATTAATTCCCTTACTTGCATTAGTTGGAACTATAGCTGGATATTTTTCGGTTTCTACTGATAAAATGGTTCATATCTTAAATACTATCCTTCCTTTTGAAATGACAGAAAGTATCATTTCTTATGTTTCAGGTAAAGGAATAACCTTTAATATTTCAATTTTCTTTATATCAGCTTTTATTCTTGCTTCTAATGGATGTCATTCTATGATTATTACTTCTAATGAAATATATAAAGTAGAAAGTAAAGGAATATTATCTAGAAGACTAAAAGCTATAGCTATGACATTTATATTAGTTTTGTTATTCTTGTTTCTTTTATTAGTACCAGTATTTGGAGATACAATATTTAATATTTTAACTAGTAATATCCCAAATAAACAAACAGTTTCATTTGCATATAATATATATAAGCTAATACAATACCCAATTACACTAGTTTTAGTATTTTATAATATTAAACTTTTGTATACAGTAGCACCTGATAGAGAAATAAAAGCTAAAACAACAAATTTTGGTTCCATATTCACAACTATAGGATGGGTTTTATCAACAAAAATATATTCCATATATGCCGGTAGTTTTTCTAATTACAATATTTTCTATGGAAGTATTTCTAATATTTTGTTCTTATTAATGTGGGTATATATCCTATCTTATATATTTGTTCTTGGAATGGCCTTTAACGCTAGTGCAACAAAAAAAGATGATTATGAAACTATGCAAATGGCTAAGATTGAAGAAAAAGAAAAAAATTAAATATATATGAAACTTACATATTTCATGAAATTATAAATATCAATTATAAAAATTACTAAAGGGAAAAATTAAAATTGGTTAGTTTTTCTCTTTTTAATTTGTAAAAATGGTCGTTTGCTAAATATTTTTACTTGTGATAAGTTC
>JAUNMG010000012.1 GCA_030531905.1 bacterium
ATGGGATAAAGGAAGGAATAAAGCAAGGTGTAGAAAAAGGTTCACTTGATAAATCACTTGAAATAGCTAAGTCTATGTTAGAAAAAAATATGGATATAGAATTAATCTCTGAATTAACTAATTTATCTAAAGAACAAATCGAAGAATTGAAATAGAAAAATATAATATGCAATATCAATGATTAGGAGGGTTAATATGAGTAGGATAGATGTTGATTACATTAATACAAAATTAATAGAGAAGGAAGATGCTCCATTTAAATTAAGTGATTTGGAGTATCCTGAAATTATAACTAACGGTAGTTATTTATTAGATAGTAATGGTAAGCCTATTGGTACTAAAGGTGATATGTATGCTAAAACAATAATGGATAAAATTTTAAGAGAAGGTTGTTATGATGAAACTCCAAGACCTGTATATGAAACAGATGGTAAAAAAGCTAATACTTTATCTCTTAACAATAAGGTATTGTTCCAATATGATTTATCTAAAGGAGAATCTCCAATGATAACACTTCGCCCTATAGCTGTAAAGAAAAGTATTGGTGAAATTTTATGGATTTATCAAGATGCATCAACTGATTTAAATTTGTTAAAAAATAAATATGGTATAACTTGGTGGGATGAATGGGATTTAAAAGATAGTGACGGTAACTTTTTAAGGAATATTGGTTCTGTTTATGGAAATACAGTAGCTGACTATGACCAAATGAAAAATTTAATAATTGGTTTAATAGTAGATCCAGATGGAAGACGTCATATCATTGATTTATGGCAACTTGAGGAGTTTAAGAAACCTCATGGTTTAAAACCTTGCGCTTATCAAAGTGTTTGGAATGTTAGGCATGGAAGAGATGGAGTAGATTATCTTGATATGAAATTAATTCAAAGATCAAGTGACTTCATGGTAGCTGGTTGTATTAATCAAATGCAATATGTTGCACTAATGCAAATGGTTGCTCAAGCTACTAACTATACTCCTGGAGTATTTACTTGGGATGTTGAAAATATTCAAATTTATGATAGACATATTAAACAAGCTGTTGAGCAACTTAATAGAGAACCAGTTAATTGTGTTGATGGAAAACATAAAGAGCCTTATCTAGAATTAAATCCAGATATTAAAGACTTTTATGATTTTACTTTGGATGATATTAAGGTTAAAAACTATCCTCGAGAACTTATAAAAGTAAAAAATAAACAACAAACCTTTGATAAAGGTATTTAATTATGAGTATTAATAGTTTTCACATAAGAAATATAACTTGAAAAACAGTGTTCCATTTTTAACTAAAGTGTGTTAAAATTTAGTTAAATAAAAGATAAAAGGAGATAGAGTATGGAAGATAAAAATATGGGTATTTTAAATAAAAACGCTCAAAGACAACAAGTTGTATTTTTATTTGGAGCAACAATAACAGTTATTTTAGTAGTAGTGGTTCTATTAAATTTCTTAAAACCAAAAGAGGTTGAAAAATTAAATGTATCTAAACTAGTTGAAAATGCAGAAACTAAAATAATTTTTGTTGAAAATAGTGATAAAACTAAATGTAAGAAATGTAGTGATATTAAAAAGTATTTGGATGATGAACAAATCAACTATGTAACATATGATGTATCTTTATATACAAAAAAAGAATATAATGATATGTTAAAAACTATTGAAATTAATCCAGATGATTTTGGATATCCCGCAGTGATTTATATTAGGGATGGAAAGTTATATTCAAATGTTATTAATTTAAGTGATACTAAGCCAGTAAAAGAGTTTATAAAAACATATGAATTAAAGAAAGTTAAGTAATAAAAACGTAAAAATAAGTCAAATTGTTTGAAGATTGACTTATTTTTTTGTATAATAAATTATGGAATGTAATGGAGTTGATTAGATTATGGCATTAAAATATGATGATTCATCGATAAAAATACTAGAAGGATTAGAGGCTGTTAGAAAACGTCCTGGTATGTATATAGGTTCTACTGATAAAAGAGGATTACATCATTTAGTATGGGAAATTGTAGATAATTCAGTAGATGAGGCTATAAATGGCTTCGGTGATTACATTAAAATAATAATTCATTCTGATAAGAGTATTAGTGTAGAAGATCATGGACGTGGTGTTCCTGTTGGAATGCATGAGACAGGTAAATCTACTCCAGAAGTTATTTTTACAGTACTACATGCTGGTGGTAAATTTGAAACTGATGGTTATAAAGTATCAGGTGGACTACATGGAGTTGGTTCTTCTGTAGTTAATGCTTTATCAAAATGGATGGAAGTAACAATTAAAAGGGACAAGGGAGAATACTATATTCGTTTTGAAGATGGAGGAAAGGTTGCAACTCCGCTTAAGAAGATTGGTACTACTAATAAAACAGGAACTACTGTAAGATTTCTACCAGACCCTGAAATTTTTACAACTACTAATTTTTCATACACTACTATTTGCGAAAGAATGCAGGAGTCTGCCTTTCTTTTAAAAGGAATAACTATTGAAATTGTAGATGAAGAAGATGAACGTGAAGTAAAATATTGTTATGAAAGGGGAATCGAAGAGTTTGTCGAAGATTTAAATAAAGGTAAAAATACTCTTCACAAAGTTTTATCAATATCAGGATTAAGAGATAAAATCGAAGTTGATATTTCCATGCAATATACAGATACTTATAACGAAAATATTGTTAGCTTTGTAAATAATGTTAAAACAGTAGATGGTGGTAGTCACGAGGTTGGATTTAAAACAGCTTTAACTAGATGCTTTAATGATTATGCTAAGACTAATGGATTTATAAAAGGAAAAGATAAACCACTAGAAGGTAGCGATGTTAGAGAGGGATTAACTGCAGTTATAAGTTTAAAAATACCGGAAGATTTGTTGCAATTCGAAGGTCAAACCAAAGGAAAACTTGGAACACCTCAAGCTAGAGTTGTAGTTGACTCCATTGTTACAGAACAATTAAGAGTATTTTTAGAAGAAAATAAAGTAATCGCAACAGATATTATAAATAAATCTTTAAGAAGTAAAGTAGCAAGAGAAGCAGCACGAAAGGCAAGAGAAGAGGCTAGAAAAGGTAAGAGTAAAAATTCAAAAGAAAGAAGTCTTTCTGGTAAACTTGCTCCTGCCCAAAGTAAAGATAAAACACAAAAAGAATTGTTCTTAGTCGAAGGAGATTCAGCAGGTGGTTCTGCTAAACAAGGTCGTGATCGTAAATATCAAGCAATTCTACCTTTACGTGGTAAAGTTTTAAATACTGAAAAAACAAAAGAAGAAGATATTTTGAAAAATGAAGAAATCAATACAATGATTTATACAATTGGAGCTGGATATGGTTCTAATTTCTCCATAGATGATTGTGAATATTCAAAAGTCATTATCATGAGCGATGCAGATGAAGATGGTGGACATATTCAGTGTTTATTATTAACTTTCTTTTATCGTTACATGAAACCATTAATAGAAGATGGAAGACTCTTTGTAGCACTTCCACCACTATTCAAGATCCAAAGTGGTAAAAATATCGACTATGCTTACACAATTGAAGAGATGAAAGAAAAATCTAAAGGTAAAAAATGTGAAATTCAAAGATACAAAGGACTTGGTGAAATGAATGCCGATCAGCTTTGCGAAACTACTATGCAAAAAGGTACAAGAACACTAATAAGGGTTAATATTGAAGATGCACAACTTGCCGAAAAACGTGTATCTGTTCTTATGGGAGATGATGTTCCACCTCGTAAAGAATGGATTGATGAAAATGTTGAGTTCACTTTAGAAGATGAATATCAAATATAAGAAAGTAATTTGTAATATGCAGCTAAAACTAAATTAATATATCATCTATAATATTTATAATGATTGTAAATAAAAAAGAGATATAATGAAGAAAGAAAAAATAGAAATAATTACAAATTTATTTGAAGACAGTGAAACAAGAAGCATATGGAACAGTGAAGAAGATTATTACTTTAGTGTTGTTGATGTGATTGGTGCATTAACTAATTCTAATAACCTTAGAGAATATTGGCCTATTTTGAAAGTTAGGCTAAGAAACAGAAGTTAGTAAAGCCACTACAAATTGTAGTCAGTTGAAAATGTTGGCTCCTGATGAAAAAATGAGACTAAGAGATACAATGTCAACAAAAAATATTCTTAGATTTATTGGATCTGTTCTTGGCCCTAAAGCTGAACCTTTTAAACTTTTGCTTGTTAATTTTGTAGTGATAGAATAAAAAATGAAAGAATCAGTAGTAACAAGAAATAATGATTTAAACTATAAATATATAGATGATAATATACAGATTGAAAATAAATCTTAAAAATAAAAGAAAGTAGTGATAGTATGGCAAAGAAAAAAACAGAAACACAGGAAGTTATAGAAAAAATATTTGATTATACTCTAGAAGATATTATGGGAGAGCGTTTTGGAAGTTATTCTAAATATATTATTCAAGATCGTGCTATTCCTGATGCTAGAGATGGTTTAAAACCAGTTCAAAGAAGAATTTTATACTCTATGCATAAAGAAAGAAACACTTATGATAAAGGATATCGTAAGAGTGCTAAAACTGTTGGTGATGTTATAGGTAATTATCATCCACATGGTGATACATCTATATATGATGCTATGGTTAGAATGAGTCAGTCATGGAAAACAAGACTTCCATATATTGATATGCATGGTAATAATGGTTCAATTGATGGTGATAGCCCTGCAGCTTATCGTTATACTGAAGCTAGACTTTCTAAAATAAGTAATGAAATGTTACGTGATATAGACAAAGATACAGTTGAATTTGCTCCTAACTTTGATGATACTACAGAAGAGCCAACTGTCTTACCTGCAAGATTTCCAGCTTTGCTTGTATATGGTGCTCAAGGAATTTCAGCAGGTTATGCAACAAACATTCCTCCACACAATTTAGGAGAAGTAATTGATGCTACAATTCATCAAATAGATAATCCAAATTGTAGTCTAGAAACTTTAATGAAATATGTTAAAGGACCTGACTTTCCAACAGGTGGTATTATTGAGGGGTTAGACGGAATCAAACAAGCTTATGAAACTGGTCGAGGTAGAATTGTTGTTAAGAGTAGATATCACTTAGAAGAAGATAAGAATAAAACTTCTATCGTTATTACGGAAATTCCATTCGAATCTAATAAAGCTATGATGGTTAAAAAAATGGATGATATCAGACTTGATAAAAAACTTGATGGTATAATTGAAGTTAGAGATGAATCTGCTCAAGATGTTAGAGTAGTTATTGATGTTAAAAAAACAGCAAACATTGATTTAATAATCAATTATTTTTTAAAGAATACTGACATGCAAATAAGTTATAACTTTAATATGGTATCAATTGTAAATAAACGTCCTAAATTACTAGGATTAAAAGATGCTTTGAAAGCTTTTATCAATCATCAAAAAGAAGTAGTTACAAGACGTACAAAGTTTGATCTTGATCATGCAGAAGCTCGTCTACATATTGTTGAAGGTCTAATTAAATGTATCTCTATTTTGGATGAAGTTATCAAAGTGATTCGTGCTAGCAAAAATAAAGCGGATGCTAAAGATAATTTAGTAAAAGAATTCTCATTTACCCCTGTTCAAGCAGAAGCAATTGTAACATTACAACTATATAGATTAACTAATACTGATGTTGTTGAACTAGAAGAAGAGATGGCTAATTTGAAAAAGATAATTGCTGGTTTAAATTCAATTTTAGGTGATGAAGAAGTTTTAAAATCTGTTATGAAAAAAGATTTACGTGATGTTAAGAAAAACTATGCAGAAGATAGAATTACTGATATAAAAGAAGAAATAACAGAGATTAAAATTGATACAACAGTAATGATTCCAAAAGAAGATGTTGTAGTATTAATTACTAAAGACGGTTATATTAAAAGAACTAGTACCAGAAGTTATCAAGCAAGTAATAACGATATGCCAACATTAAAAGAAAACGATTATATTATTGGTTTATATGAAATGTCTACACTAGATACATTACTTGTATTTACTAATAAAGGAAACTATTTATATATACCAGTTCATACTATCTTTGATATTAAATGGAAAGATATTGGTAAACATATTTCTAATTTAATAGAAATATCTCCAGATGAAAGAATTATTTCAGCTATACCTGTATATGATTTTGAGTCAAACAAAAATATTATCATTACTTCTAAAAATGGTATGATTAAAAGAAGTAAGTTAAGTGACTTTAAACTTACAAGATATTCTAAACCAACCAGTTGTATGAAATTAAAAGATGGTGATGAAGTAATTGATGCTTATATGGAGTCAAATCCTTGTATATTCTTAACTACAAATAGTTGTTATGGACTAAGCTTCCCAGTTAGTGATATTCCTTTAGTTGGAGTTAAAGCTAGCGGGGTTAAAGCTATTATGTTAAAAGATGATTATTTAGTTTCTTCTAATAATTTTGATTATAATAGTCAAGAATTTATCTCAATTATTACTGATAAAGGTAGTGCTAAGAGAGTTAGATTAAGTGAATTTCCAATATCTTCAAGAGCAAGACGAGGATTACTACTTTTAAGAGAGGTTAAGACTAATCCTTATCAAATCTTAAAAACATTTATTATAAGTCCTAAGGAACATATAGGAATTAAAACTTCAGAAATTGATATTTTAAAAGTAACTGAACTTCCTATTATGGATCGATATTCAACAGGTAGCCAAATATCTAAAAAAGAAATAGTAGATGCCTTTGAAATTAAAAATCTAGAAACAAAAGAAAAGTTTAATGAAGTAAAAAAGGAAGTAGAAAGTACTCCTAAGAAGGATCAAATAGATTTAAAATCAATCGATGATAGATTAATGACTATAGATGATTTTCTAAATTAAAATTCAGAAATTTATTTTCTGTTTTTTTCTTGACTAAATTACAAAATTTTTCTATTATTAATAATAGAGGAGATGTGGGTATGGATAAAGGAAAAAAGAAAAATAATATTAAATTATTAGTAGGTGCTATTATTCTGACGTTAGTTGTAGTACTAGGAACAACTTATGCTTGGCTTAGGATAACAAGAAATTCTAATGTTATAAATAAGATTAAAGCAGGTAGTTTAGAAATGATATTAGATGATTCTACAACAGACGGAATAAAGTTAATTAATGAAGTTCCAAAAAGTTATAGACAAGGAATGGAGACTAAAGAGTATACATTTACATTAACAAATACAGGAACAACAAATAATAATTATTCAATCTATTTGGATGATGTATTAACATTTACAAATGATGAAAATCAAGAAGTGACAATAACAGATGACAATAAATTAGCAGATACTAAAATAAGATATATCTTATTAAAAGATGATGAGGTAGCAGCAGCAAGTAAATCAAAACTTTTAAGCAACACAATAGAAAGAAGTATAGATGGGGGTAAAATAACAAGTAAACAAACAATTAAATATAGTTTAAGAATATGGATAGATTCCAAAGCAGGAGATAATAACACTCAAGATGAGGTAATGGGAAAATTGTTTAATGCAAAACTAAGGGTAGAGGCAAGTCAAACTGTTAATAAAGGTGATTATCAAGTTACGTTTAATACAGATGGTGGTAGTTCCATTGAATCACAAACGTTAAAAAGTGGAGAGATAATAGAAAAACCACTAGATCCTATTAAAGAAGGATATGCTTTTAGATATTGGTCATTATCAAAAAATGGTAATGAATATGATATTAATACACCAGTTACAAGTGATATAACATTATATGCTGTATATAAATTGTCTAAAAATCCAGTACTTGCAGTATCCACTGAAACATCATTATTTAACAATTCAACCATTAGTAGAAGTGTTTATAAGGTCGTTTTTTCTGATTCAATAGATGGAATGGTAGAGTGTAGCAGCAGTGAAACAAATAATTGTTATACAACAAAATGGGATGCTTCTGCTAACTTAGATAATTCTGTTAATGGATATTATAATAATAATACTGGAATACTTACAATAGCTGCAGATGGAGAAAAACCAATTGCAAATCCTGATTCTAGTAAGATGTTTTATAAATTTGGTGCATATGCTGGGATTGATGCAGCAAAATTAGACACTTCTAGGGTTACTAATATGGAATATATGTTTTCAAGTTCTGGTATAAGAGGTTCAATTACAGGACTTGAAAATTGGAATACGAGTAAGGTAACAAATATGCAAGGAATGTTTATGGGACAATACAGTGGAAACGATGCAGTAAATCCTGTTAATGAAATTTCTGATATATCAAAGTGGGATGTATCAAATGTTACAAATATGAATTATTTATTTGAATATACTAGAACATTAACTAAAGATATAGATTTATCAAAATGGAATGTAAAAAATGTAGAAAAAATATCAAGTATGTTTTACTATTCTAATGCTAATGTTAATATGAGTAATCTAAAATTCGATAAAATTGATGGGTTAAATTATATGTTTTATGGTTCTTCTGGAAACATAAATTTAAGTCATACAGAATTTAAAAATGTTACTAATTTAAATCGGAATGCTTTTGATAATGCTAGTGGAACTGTTGATTTATCATATGCTTCTTTTCCAAAAGTAACAGAGGCTAGTTACTTAGTAAGTAATAGTAATATTACTTCACTGGATGTTACTAATTTGGACCTTAGCAACGCTGTGACATACTTCTATTTTATTTATAAGTCAACTGCTTTAAAAGAAATTAACGGCTTAGCTACATTAGATACTTCTAAGGTGACAACATTTGAAAATGTATTTTCATATTTACCTTCATTAGAAACATTAGACCTATCTGGATGGGATACATCGAAAGCAACAACAATCAGTGACCTTGCATATGGTTCCAGTAGTGTTCCAATGGCTAGTTTAAAGACAGTTAAGCTTACCAATATGACATTTAATAATAATTTTAAATTATCCTATTATTTAATAAGTGATGCACCTGCATTAGAATATTTGGATATTAGTAGTTTAGACAATCTTTCTTACGATACAAGACCAAGTTTATTAATTGGTGCTAGTCCATGCGATACTATAGTAAAGGGAAAGCCTCTTACTATTAAAATAAAAAATGAGACAATTGCTAATAAGTTATTAAACGGTGTTGATGGTTATTCAACTTCTGGTTTATGTGGTTTTGATTCTAGTTATACAAAAGGTGTTTTACCAGGAGTTAAATTTGAATATTAGGAGGGAAATATGAAAGGGTATAAATTATTAATTGTATTTTTATGTATATTGGTTATTACAGGGTGTAATAAAATAAATAACAAACAAGAAAAAAGTAATAACCAAAATGAAAAATATTCACATATTAAAAAAATAGATGAAAATATAACAGGAAATTATATATATGTAAAGAACATTCAAGAAGAAAAGACAAAAGATGCAGTAACAAACATAACGTTTAAATTTGAAGAAAATAAATGTGTGTCTGTTTTGTATGAAATTACTTATAAGAACAATAAACAAGCAAAAAAAGAGTATGATAATATAAAAGATAATGATGTTAATTTTAAAAATGTTTCTATTTCAAATAATGTAGTAAAGTATGATGCTATAACAGATGGAAATATAAATTTAACGTTTTATGATGCATATATTTCAATACTAAGCAAATATGAAATAAAAAATGTATCTTATAAATAATTATTTAAAGAATATCATAAAAATAAATCCAATTAGGAAGAATATATATGATATTCTTTTTTTCTTGTATTCAAGTGAATTCTTTAATAGTTCAAATATCGATATATATATCATAATACCCGTAGTTAGAGAAAGAATTATTCCTATGAAGTAATTATTAATATATTTAAATAAAAAAAGGTAAGTTAAGATAGCTCCAAATACTTCTGAAAATCCAGATATAGCCGTATAAAAAACAGCTTTTCTTCTACTGTTTGTAGAGTAATAAATTGGGATTGATATAGATAATCCTTCTGGAATATTGTGAAACATTATAGAAAGAGCAAGAGTAAGTCCTAATGAAATATTAGTTGTAGTTGTACTGAATGTTAAAATACCTTCTGGGATATTGTGAATCATAAGTGCTAACATATTAATAATTCCTATTTTATAAAGTTTGTTATCAAGCTTTTTAAATACTTTATCTATGAAACTTGTAAGTAATACTCCAATCAGAAAAAATAAAATCATTAAAACAATTACTTTGTTATAACTAAGCTTTTCTTTTAGAAGATTATAACTTTCTGGAACAAGAGAGTTAATTGATACTGAAAACATTATACCTGATGCAAAGGCAAGTGCTATACAAATTAGTTTGTTTGTATCTTTAAATTTGATGTAGATGGGAATTATACCAAGCATAGTAGAAAGTCCCGCTACTGTTGTCACTAAAAAAGCAAATACTATATTATTCATAATAAAGTTATATGTTTAGAATTGTAAAAATATTAAAAATATGTTATTTTAAGAAGAAGAAAGAGGGATATATATGAATTATAATCTTTTAATGAAAGAAGAAATTAAAAAATTAAATGGTAATGTTAAAACTTTGTTGTTGCATGCTTGTTGTGCACCATGTTCTTCTGCAGTAATAGAAAACTTATCAAATTATTTTAAGATTACAATTTTATATTACAATCCAAATATTACAGATCAGATTGAGTATCAAAAAAGACTTGATGAAATTCATTCGTTTATATCTAGGTTCAATACTAAGTATAAAGTAGATATCATTGATGGCAGATATGATACAAGTGAATTTTTTAAGATGAGTGAAGGACTAGAAGAGGAAAAGGAAAGAGGTAAGCGTTGTTATAAGTGTTATAACTTAAGAATGGAGGAAACTGCTAAGGTGGCTTCAAAACTAGGATTTGACTATTTTACGACAACACTTTCTTTAAGTCCTTATAAAAATAGTAATTGGATTAATGAAATAGGAGTTAGTCTAGATAAAAAATATAATTGTAAATATTTATATTCTGATTTTAAAAAAGGAAATGGTTATAAAAGAAGTATAGAACTTTCTAGCAAATATAATTTATATAGACAAAACTATTGTGGATGTATTTATTCAAAAAGAGATTAATTATGTAGTAGGGGGATTTGGAAATGGAACTTTTTACAAACGATATTAGTTTTATAGAAAAACAAACAAATTATTTAAAAGAACAAATTCATCATGGCTATAATTTAGAAGATAAAACAAGTATTATTAATTCTCTTAAGAATTTAGATTGTATTTCACATTATTTGAATGCAGAAAATAATTTATTAAAGAAAATTGAGAAAAATAAGGATATAATAATTAAACTTAATACTAGGGATAAGAAGCTGCATAGTAAAAATATAGATAATTCTATAGAAAATAAGACTGAACATCTTTCGTTTGTTAGTAGTATTTTTAACGATAGTAAAGATATATGCATACCAATATTAAGTGAATATCTAGAGGAAGAATTCTTAAGTGATGAGGAAATGTATGAGATAATGAGTGACTATTTTTTAAGTATAAGTGATACCATGGGATATGAAATACTTAAAAAAACTGTAGACGAAAATAAAATGTATATGGTGGAGCTTGATAGTTTTTCTTTTAATGGAATAACATTTTTTAACACATTTTTAAATGACTTTAGAGTAATTATAGATGAAGCAACTATTAATAATTCAATTGATTTAATGACTACTATAATGCATGAAATGGGACATGTTATAGATTATGCATATTTAGAAAATAATTCAGTTTATTATTCGACAAAATCAATATTTATTGAAACACTGTCCAGTATGTATGAAAAGGATTTTCTTGATTATTTAATAAGAAATTCAATTTATAAAAGAAAAGCTATAGAAAGAATTACAGACTTTTATAGAAATATGTATGATGAACTTAATTACATTGCTTTATCATGTAATATTCCAGATAATTTGTTAAGAAGAGAAAAATATAAAAGAGTAACTAGAGAAAAGCTATATGGAAAAGTTTCAGAAGAGGCGGAGTTATTAGTTCCATTGGAAGAGTTTCCTCTTCCTCAATCACTTGATATGATGGAATCATTAGAATATGGATATGGCAAGGCTTTAGCAACTTACTTTCTAAGATTAAAGAAAACTGATTATGATAAGTATCAAGATGAATTTTCAAAGTTTATGGAGTTAAGAACAGATTATTTTCCTAAAAATTTCTTGGAAAAGATAGGTACAAAACAAAATACTTTAGCGCAGACTATAGATGAAGAAATTATGGATTCTCCTTGTAAAATAATAATTAAAAAGTAGAAATATATTGTTAAATTTTACTTTTTGGTTTATAATTAGTATATCTTCATGTAAGAGGAGTAAATTGTTTTAATCTTTTAGAGATAATGTGGTTGGTGAAAACGTTAATTTTAAAATAATTGAAGACACTTACTATAAAGTGAAGCGGATGACTCTGATAAAGGTTTTAATAAGAATAAATTAAGGTGGCACCACGAAGAGATTCGTCCTTATGCGGTGTGACCTTTTTTGTTTGTAAGGGAGGAATAAAAATGATAACAAAACCAAAGGGATGTAAAGATATTTATGGAAATGGTGCTAAAACTTGGAAATATATAGAACAAGTTATAGATTCTGTAATGGAAAAATATAATTATGGATATATTCGTACACCTATTTTTGAATCTAGTGAATTATATCATAGAGGAGTAGGAGAAACTTCTGACATTGTAACAAAAGAGACATATGATTTTACTGATCGTGGTGAAAGAAAGATGACTTTAAGACCAGAAGGAACTGCTGGAGTTGTGAGAAGTTATATTGAAAATAAGATGTATGGAGATATGAATCCAGTTAAACTTTATTATAATGGAACAATGTATCGTTATGAACGTCCTCAAGCAGGACGTGAAAGAGAACTTACTCAGTTTGGTGCTGAAGCAATTGGTTCTGATGATCCAATGATGGATGCAGAAATAATTTCACTTGCTTATAATATTTATAAGTTATTAGGATTAAAAGATATTACAGTACACATTAATTCATTAGGAGATACTGAGTCTCGTAATAACTATCGTGATGCTTTAGTAAGATATTTTTCACCATATATTAATGATTTCTGTGATGACTGTAAAATGCGTATTGCTAAAAATCCATTGAGAATTCTTGATTGTAAAGTTGATAGTGAAAACGAAGTCTTTAAAAAAGCTCCAACTACTATTGATTATTTAAATGAAGAAAGTAAGAGTCGTTTTGAAAAAGTTAAAGAATACTTAGACTTACTTCAAATTCCATATGTAGTTGATCCTAAGATTGTTAGAGGGCTTGACTATTATAATCATACTGTTTTTGAATTTGTTATTGATGTTAAGGAACTTGGTGGTCAAAATGTAATAGGAGCAGGTGGAAGATATAATGGTTTATGTGAACAATTAGGTGGACCTTCAACTCCTGGTATTGGTTTTGCATCTGGACTTGACAGAATTTTAGTAGCAATGAAATATCAAGAGGTAAAAGTAAATGTTAAAGAGCAAATTGATTTATTCTTGATGTATGTAAATGATGAAGAAAAAAATTATGCTCTATACCTTGCCCAAGAATTACGTCTTAATGGATTTAATGTTGATACAGAGTATACTTCACGTAGCTTGAAAGCTCAATTTAAACAAGCAGATCGTCTAAAATCTAAATTTACAGCAGTTTTGAATAGTGATGATTTAGATAATAATGAAATTAAAATTAAAAACAATGAAACAAAAGAAGAAGAAATAATATCAATTGATGCATTAGTTTTCTATTTAGATGAAAAATTAACTACAGATGAAGATCTTTATAACTATGATTTTACATCAGATGATGAGTGTCACTGTCATGATGATGAATGTTCTTGTTTTGATGATTGCTCATGTGATAGCGAGTGTCATTGTAATCATGAGGATTAGAATATGAAGTTTAGTGATGAAGAGAAAGCTTTCGCAAGAAAAATAGTTGATGCTTGTAGTTATTCTTTTTTAAGTATAGAAGATATAAGTAATAATTTCAAAGACCTAGGTTTTTTAGTAAATAAAAATAAAATGATAGGTTATACTTCATACATGGAATATAATAAAGAAAAGAATAGTGGGATTATTTCATATAGTATAGAAGAAAATTTAAAAAGACAACAAGAAATTTTGCTTCTTAATTTTTCATATTTTATTACTAGTAGTGATAAAAATATGAAAATCTATTATAAAGATATTCCAAGAAAAAATGCTATGAAGAAATTTTCAAAATTACTTGTAGATACTTCGGCAGATAAGGAATTTGGGGTATATGATAATAAACAAGGAGGTATAAGAAAATAATGAAAAAAATTTATAATACAGATTTAAGTCTAAATGATATTGAAAAAAATGTTACTTTATATGGATGGGTCCAAAAGAAACGTGATTTAGGAGGAGTTTTATTTATTGACTTAAGAGATCGTAGTGGTATTATTCAATTAGTTATTAATGATGATAATGAATTTTTTGATACTGCAACAACTCTAAAAAATGAAAGTGTAATTAAGGTTACTGGTTTAGTACGTGAAAGAGAAAATAAAAATGATAATTTAAAAACAGGGGCAATTGAAGTTGTAATATCTAGTTTAGAAGTATTAAATCAAAGTGTTGATCTTCCTTTTGAAATAGTTGATGATACAACAGCACTTGAAGATACAAAACTAAAATATCGTTATTTAGATTTAAGAAGAAATCCAGTTAAAAATAGATTAATCGCAAGACATAAAATTGTTACTTCTATTAGAGAATATTTGAATAATTTAAATTTTATAGAAATAGAAACACCTATTTTATGTAAATCAACTCCAGAAGGAGCAAGGGACTACCTAGTACCTAGTAGAGTAAATAAAAATAAGTTTTATGCTTTACCACAATCTCCTCAAATATTAAAACAATTACTTATGGTAGGTGGAATGGAACGTTACTATCAAGTAGCTCGTTGTTTTAGAGATGAGGACTTACGTGCTGACCGTCAACCAGAATTTACTCAAATCGATATGGAAATGAGTTTTATAGATGAAGAAGATATTGAAACAATTGTTGAAGGTTTAATGAAAAAAGTTTTCAAAGAAATTAAAGGAATAGATATAAAAACACCATTCCTTAGAATGAAATATGATGAGGCAATGGCTCGCTTTGGTTCAGATAAGCCAGATATGAGATTTGGAATGGAACTTCATGATGTAACTAAATTATTTGAAAAAAGCGAATTTAAAGTATTTAGTAGTGCAATAGAAAATAATGGTATTATTTCAACTATCAAAGTAGAAAATGAAGCTAGTAACTTCTCACGTAAGAAAATTGATGAATTAACTGAATTTGTTAAACAATACAAAGCTAAGGGACTTGCTTTTATAAAATTAGAAAATAATGAATTTACGGGTGGTATTAGTAAATTTTTAACTGATCAAGAAAAAGCTAGTTTGAAAACTGAATTAGATCTTCATGATAATGATTTAGTATTCTTTGTATCAGATAAAAAAGAAATTGTTTATGCCTCTTTAGGTTCTCTTAGATGTTTACTTGGAAAAGAATTAGGTTTAATTAAAGAAGATGATTATAAATTCTTATGGGTAGTAGATTTTCCAGTGTTTGAGTGGAGTGATGAAGAAAATCGTTTTATGGCATGTCATCATCCATTTACAATGCCTAAAGATGAGGATGTTGATAAATTGTTAACTGATAAAGCAAATTGTCATGCAAAAGCATATGATATCGTACTTAATGGATATGAAGTAGGTGGAGGAAGTATTAGAATTCATAAAGAAGAAATTCAAGAAAAAATGTTTGAAGCTTTAGGATTTACAAAAGAAGAAGCTTATGATAAATTTGGATTCTTAATTGATGCTTTTAAATATGGAACACCACCACATGGAGGACTTGCTATTGGACTTGAACGTTTAGTTATGATTTTAACAGGAACAACTAATATTCGTGATGTTATAGCATTTCCAAAAACTACATCTGCATCTGATTTAATGATGAGTTGTCCATCATTCGTTTCAGAAAAACAATTAGAAGAATTATATATAGATACAAAGGAGTAATTATATGGATAAAAAAAATAATGCGATTACACCTCGTAATGAGGACTTTGCTAAATGGTATACAGATGTTGTTCGTGCTGCACACTTAGCTGATTATTCATCTGTAAAGGGATGTATTGTAATAGAACCAAATGGTTATGCTATCTGGGAGAAAATGCAAGAAATACTTGATAAAGAATTTAAAAGGCTTGGTCATGTAAATTGTCAAATGCCGCTACTTATTCCTGAAGATTTACTAAAAAAAGAAGGTGAATTAGTAGAAGGTTTCGCTCCTGAGGTTGCTTGGGTAACAAAAGGTGGAGAAAAAGAGTTAGAAGAAAGACTTGCTATTCGTCCAACTAGTGAAACTTTATTTTGTGACTATTATGCAACACATGTTAAATCTTATCGTGATCTTCCAAAATTATATAACCAGTGGTGTAATGTCTTAAGATGGGAAAAGGAGACTAGACCATTCTTAAGAAGTCGTGAATTCTTATGGCAAGAAGGTCACACTATTCATGCAAGCCGTGAAGAAGCAGAACGCGAAACAGACCAAATGATGGGTGTATATCACTCTTTCCATAATAATATTTTAGCAATTCCTTCAATTCGTGGGGTAAAAACTGAAAAAGAAAAATTTTCCGGTGCTGAATACACATTAACTAATGAGGCTTTGATGTATAATGGTGTAGCTTTACAAGCTGGAACTTCTCATTATTTTGGACAAAAGTTTTCTAAAGCTTATAATGTTACTTTTTCAAATAAAGATAATGAGTTAGAATATGCTTATCAAACATCATGGGGAACAACAACTAGAATGATTGGTGGTTTAATTATGGTACATAGTGATGATTATGGATTAGTTCTTCCGCCAAGAATTGCACCAAGACAAGTTGTTATTATTCCAATTGGTGAAGATGAAGAAGTTTTATCTTTAGCAAGCAAATATAAAGATGAATTACTAAAAAATGATATTACTGCTTATATAGATGATTCTAAAAAATCTCCAGGATTTAAGTTTGCTGAAGCTGAAGTTAATGGTATTCCTGTTAGAATTGAATTAGGTAAAAGAGATTTAGATAATGGAATTATTACAGTCGCAAGACGTGATACTAGAGAAAAATTAACTACTACTAGAGATGTAGAAATTGTTTCATATATTAAAAATTTATTAGAAACAATTCAAAATGATATGTATAATCGAGCAAAAACTCGTCGTGATAATTTAACATTTGAAGCTCATAATTTAGAAGAAATGGAAAAAATTCTGAATACTCAACCAGGATTTATTCATGCTATGTGGTGTGGAGATAAGGAATGTGAAGAAAAAATCAAAGAAATTCGTGGTTGTAAATCAAGATGTATCTTACCTGATGCCGAAAAAATTGATGATGTTTGTGTATGTTGTGGCAAAAAAGCTAAACATCATGTAGTCTGGGGAATTCAGTATTAAAATAACAAATACTAGATTTTAACATAATTTATAGTAATGAAAGAGGTATAAAAATGAAATATTATTGTATAGGTATCAAGGGTACAGGTATGTCAACACTTGCCCAAATATTATATGATTTAGGTAATGAAGTATCAGGATATGATGATGCTAAAGACTATAAGTTTACTGAGGAACATTTAAGACAAAGAAATATTAAAATATTTTATGATCAGTCAGCAGAGCTTTCTAAAGATACAATTGTCACTTATTCTGTTGCTTGCCCTTTGGATCACAAAGAGTTAGTAAGAGCAAGACAACTTGGCATAACTATTAAAAAATATAATGAAATAGTAGGTGATATTACTAGTTTATTTGAAGCAATTTGTGTTTCAGGTACACATGGAAAAACAACTACAACATCAATTATTCGTCATATTTTAGAAAAGACAGTTGGTTGTAATTATTTTGTAGGATCAGGAGACGGGAAAGTATCAAAAGATAATAAATACTTTGTTATTGAGTCAGATGAATTCAATCGTCACTTTTTAGCATATCATCCAACATATACAATTATTACAAATATAGAACGTGAACACTTAGAATGTTATAAAGATATTGATGATATTAGAAATACTTTTGAAAGTTTTGCAAATAAAACTAAAGACTTAATTGTAGTATGTGGTGATAACGAGGAAATAAGAAAAATAAATTATATAAATAAGCCAATTTACTATGGTTTTAATGAAGATAATGATGTTGTAATAAAAAACTTACAACTAGATGAAAATGGTTCTAAATTTGATTTATATTTTAATAATGAATTGTATGGAAATTTTATGATTCCTTTATATGGAAAACATATGGTAATGGATGCAACTGCTGCAATCATCATTACTAAAAATATAGGTATTAAAAAAGAAGATATTTCTAAATCTTTAGAAGATTTTGAAAATGCTAAGAGACGTTTTGCTATTGAAAAAGTAGGAAATACTATTTTAGTTGATGACTATGCTCATCATCCAACAGAAATTAAAGTTACACTAGAAGCTGTAAAGCAAAAATTCCCACATAAACATATAGTAGTAATCTTTAAACCTAATACTTATTCTAGAACGAAAGATTTTACTGATGAATTTATTGATGCTTTGCAAGTAGCAGACAAAGTCTTTTTAACAGAAATTGATTCAAACAGAGAAAAACAAGAAGATTATCCAGAAGTTAATTCTTCATTAATTACAAATAAAATTAAGGATGCTGAGATTATAAGTGAGGATGATTTAAAAGATTTAGCTAATTATAAAGATTCAGTTATTTGCTTTATGAGTTGTGCCTCAGTCTCACATCTAATAGATAAAGTAAAGGAGATTTTAAAATAAATCTCTTTTTTCATATTTTCCCATAATTGCTTGATAATTATTCTACATTTTTCTAGTATCATAGATTTAGAAAAGGAGGTATGATAATTATAAGGGTTTCATAAAATTTTCAAAAACAAAATAAAATTACATGTTATACTATATGTAGTAGGTGATTTAGATGTATACAATATGTTACGTAGAAGACGAGGCTGACCTTTCTGTCTTAATAAAAACTTATTTAGAAAAAGCAGGTTATAAAGTTGTTTGCTTTGAAAAAGGATTAGATGCAATTAACTATATAGGAGAAAAAGTTGATCTTTGGATTCTTGATATTATGCTTAAAGACGGTGTTAGTGGTTATGACATAATTAAAGAAATCAGAGAAAAAGATTTAACTACACCGGTTATTTTTACATCAGCAAGAGACCATGACCTAGATAAAATTTTGGGTTTAGAACTAGGAAGTGATGATTATATTACTAAACCTTTCTCACCAAAAGAATTAGTTTTAAGAGTAAATAACATTATTAAAAGAGTTTACAGTAGTAAAGAAGTTAATGTTATAAACTATTTAGATTATGTTATAGATATTAAAAGAAGAAATGTTTTTCTAGATAAAAAAGAGATAAAACTAACTACTTTAGAATTTGATTTATTACTTTTATTTATCAAAAATACAGATAAAAGTTTCTCCAGAGAAGAGATTTTAAGTGGTGTTTGGGGAGATGATTATTTTGGTTCAGATCGTGTTGTTGATGATTTGGTCAGACGCTTGCGTAAGAAAATGCCTAAACTAAATATAAATACTATTTATGGATATGGATATCGTCTTTCATGAGATATATAAAAAACAAATTAAGTAGACAACTTTTATTTTTAATAGGCATAATCTTTGTTATTGTTTTTATTTCATTAGGAATCGTTCTTCCACAATTACTTTTAAGTGTATCAGAAAATAGTATGTATACGTATTTAAGTGAACCATTAAAAGTTATAGAATCAGATGTAGATGATAAACTTTTAAATACTAAAGTTGCTTACTTATATATCATTAATAACAGAATAGTTATGAATGATAATTTTGATACCTTAAAGGGAATTGATAATCCTGTTAAAATCCTACCTAAAATGAAAAAACAATATGGCAAATTTTTATATAATCACCAACTATATTATTATTATAAAATTGAAGATAACAGTGGTACTAAGATTGCTATCAGTGATGATAGTTATATCATTGAAGTACGTGAAGAAATATTAAAAGCAATCTTTCCAATAATTTTAATAACTTGTCTTTTAATAGGAACAATCCTAGTTTTATGGATTTCTATTATAGTTAGAAAAATAGGTAAGTTAAAAAATAAAATAGATAATATCGATAATTTAGATTATCCTCATACAATTGATTTTACAATTGATGATGAGATTAAATCTTTGGCTCTTGCAATAGAAGATATGCGAATAGGACTAATTAATCAAGAAAAATACAGAAATCAGATGTATCAAAACATTTCTCATGATTTTAAAACACCGCTTACAGTTATAAAATCATATATAGAGGCTGTTCATGATGGTATTGAAGACAAAGATACTGCATTAAAAGTAATTGAAGAACAGTCTTATAAACTCGACCAAAAAGTACACTCACTTCTTTACTTAAATAAACTTGACTATCTAAAGACAAGTAAAAATATAAATATAGAACAAGTTGATATGAAAAAGATTTTAGAAGATGAAATAGAAAAATTTAAATTTCATCGTAAAGAAATTAAATTCATATTAGAAACTGATAAAAAATCAAAATATTATGGTACATATGAACATTGGGAAACTATTCTTGATAATTTGCTAAGTAATTTTATGAGATATACAAAAACTACAATTAAAATTACTGCTAAACAGAATAAATTAGTTTTATATAATGATGGTGATAATATCGAAGATGAACTGTTAGAAGCTATATTTACACCATATCGTAAGGGAATTAAAGGTGAATTTGGACTAGGGCTATCTATTGTTAAAAAAACTTTAAATATTATTGGTTATGATATTTTAATAAAAAACGAAAAAAGAGGTGTTTCATTTATAATTTCAAGAAGAAATTCATGAATTTGGATTTCTTTTTTTGGTTATACTATAAATGGTGATATCAATGAAAATTTTAATAGTAGGAGCAACATCAGGTATAGGATATAGTTTAGTAAAGTTTTTAGCAAGTAAAGCTAATCTTGATATTTTTATTGGAGTACATTACAAGGAAGAAATAATACCGTTAAAGGAAAAATTAATTCATGATGGAATAGTTGCTGAAGTTGTAAAATTAGATGTATGTGAATCTAGAGATAGACTTAAGATAAATTCTATTAATCCAGATTGTTTAATAGTCCATGATGGAGTAGGTAATGGTGGCTCAATCTTGGAAGAAGATATAAGTGTTTTAAAAGATAATTATGAAACTAATGTTTTTGGAAATTTTTCTTTAATTAAACAATTTTATAACTTAAAGAAAAAGAATAAGGAAAAGGGAAAAATTTTTGTAACTTCTTCACTTGCTTCTATAATACCAATTCCCTTTTTAGGGTGTTATACATCTTCTAAAGCTGCTATTTCAATGCTTTGTAAAACTCTAAGACAAGAACTATTATATCTTAATAAGAATATTACAATTACTTTGATAGAACCCGGTGCATATCTAACAGGATTTAATCAAGTTATGATTGATAATAAGGATAAATTTACTAATTTTGATAGTGAAATATATAGAAATAGAAAATTTATTAATCGTATTCAAAGAAATATATTTTTCTTAGTTGAAAAGAAAGATTATACTGATTTGGTTAAAAAAGTAGGAAAAGAAATATATAAAGAAAAACCAAAATTTAGAATTAGAAGACCTATAATACAGAGTGTTTTTATAAAAATATATCTTATATTATTTGGGTAATATTTAAAAAAGTTCAAAAAAGACTTGATAATATTTCAAATATTTGATATATTTAATGTGCTTGTTAAATGGCGATGTAGCTCAGTTGGCTAGAGCGCTCGGTTCATACCCGAAAGGTCGTGGGTTCAACTCCCTCCGTCGCTACCAAAGTGAGTATAAACTAACTAGTGATAGTTAGTTTTTTTTAAGTAACAATAATTTTTTAATTAAAAATACAAAAGTTACTAAAGCAATTTTAGAAAAAGTAGATTCAATTACAAGAACAATAAAATATGATGCTTCTTTTGAGGATTATGAGAATCTATTAAAAAATGAAGCTGTTTGGTATTATTTTGAATCAAAGCATAATTTAAGTATAGGTGAAAATGAATTAGTAAAAAACTTATATCAACTATATTGTATTTCCAACGATATTGATTTTCAAGCCTTTGATGAAGTAATAGATGAACAAGAATCTGTCATTGATAAATATAATGAAAATGCATATACTGAAGATTCTGTCGCAACATACTTAAGGGATATTAATAAAATACCTCTATTATCTAAAGAGGAGGAAAAAGAATTAGCTATAAGAATAGAAAATGGCGATAGTGAAGCTAAGGAAAAGTTTATAAATGCAAACTTAAGATTAGTTACTTCTGTTGCAAAATACTATAGATGTTCTAGTCTTTCCTACCTTGATTTAATCCAAGAGGGTAATATTGGACTTATGAAGGCAGTAGATAAATTTGATCCAAGTAAAGGATATAAATTTTCAACATATGCGAGATGGTGGATAATGCAGTCTATAAATCGTTCAATAAAGACTAACGATAGAACAATTAGATTGCCAGAACATATAGCTGTTAAGTTGCATAATTATAAAAAATCTAAGTTAAGTCTTGCTGATAAAATAGGCCGATTCCTACTTCTTCTGAAATCTCTGAATATTTAGACTTACCAATTAGTAAGGTTTCACAATACGAATCATTTTTATTAAAAGAAAGCAGTCTTAATTCGACTTTTGTAAAAAATGATGAAGGAAGTGCTGAATTAGTTAATTTTGTTGTTGATGATAAGCAAAACATTGAAGATATAGTGCTTGATAACACTTTAGAAAGAGAAATAGAAGATCTATTACGTGATTTAGATTCAAGTGAAAGGGATATTGAAATTGTTAAATACAGATTTGGATTTAAGGAAAATGGCGGTGAGTGTCTTACTCTCAATGATATTGGAAATATGTATGGAATAACAAGAGAACGTGTAAGACAGATTGAAGAAAAAACTTTAAGTAAAATTAAATCTAAAGCCAAAAGAAGAAAACTTAAAATGTATTTAGAAAATTAAAAAGTCGTACAGGGCTTTTTTTTTTAATAATAATGTGTTATCATTGATAATAGAAAAGAATAGGAGGATTTATATATGGTGGACTTTAAGTATGATTTTTCATTTTTAATAAAGATGATTAAATTTGTCTTTTTACCAGTTTTAGCTGTAGTTATCTTAACTGCTTTTATTATTTTTATTTATTCAAAGAAAGTGAAGAAAAAAGATATAAAACGCTATAATTACTTAGTTGAATTTTGGACTACGTTATTAGCAATTATGGTTATAGGATCATTATCTGCAGTAACAATAGGATTTTCTGTTTCTTTATCTAAATCTATTAAAATGTATAATTTAGTAGAAGGACATGAAATTATCTATTACATGGTTTTATTAGTTCCAGTAATACCATTAATATTTTTATGTGTTTACGCATATAGGATTATTATAGTATTAATTAATAAACCTAAAAAAGAGAAAAATATAGAAATACCTCAGGATGAGATTGTTCCTGAACCAAGTGTTATCGAAAAAGATGAGTTAGATAATAACATTAATAATGAAGTTTCAACAAACACTGATGATTTTACTCCGCCCTTGGTTTTTTCTGGTAATGTTCAAACAAATGAAGAAAAAGAAGAAGATAAGATTGATAATTTGAATGAGAACGATACTATTGTTGAGGAAGATAATAATTTGGAACAGATTAAAGAATTAGATGAAACATCTGATACATCAGAAGAAATAGAAGTATTATAGGATTGTTATATGAAAAAAGAAAAAAGCCCTGTATTAGTCATTTTATGTATTGTTTTTCTCTCTTTATTTATTATACTTCCACCAACTTTTAGAGCTATAATTCCTAGAACAATAGTCGAAGATAATAATGATTCCTCTTCAAATCCTAAGCTAGTTATTATCAACTGTAATAAAATATATCCTAATGAATTGTATCAAGTTAATTCAAAAACTAAATTTGTTAATAATACTTCAACTAACATAATTACGTATCAAAAACTAGAAACGTTACCTGATAATTATGTTTCTTCAACTGTTAGTGATGTAGATGAAACAAATGCAACAACTGAAATTGCTTATTTTAAAAATCTTGTAGAAATTAAAATGGAAGAAAATGAAAATATGGTACGTTTCACTATTGATAATAATCTTATCAACAATAATCAAACAGATACAACCTTAGTTAATTATTTAGCAGCAAGTCCAGATATGCAAAAAACAAATTATGAAAACTTAGGTTATACATGTAATAAAATGGAAAGCTAATTGCTTTCTTTTTTGATGATGTTTTTCATAATATTAATAATTAGGCTTAAAGCTATAGTATATTCAAATAAATAAATAAAAGAAAACAATTTATCTAAGTGATTTACAAAGTTAAAAAATGTAATAGTTTTTAGAATAGATATTCCTGGGTAAGAATAGGTAAGAGGAAGTTTAGTTCCAAGTGTTCCAATAACAAGTAAAATATCAAAAAATGATGAACAAGAACCTATGATATATCCTGTAACAATATTATTCTTTCTAATATAGAATAAAACAAAGACTAATAAATATGGTAAATAGCTTATTCCAAAATTATTAAATTTAACAAAACTTTCATAATTTCCTACTTTGATTAAAGAAATTAAACTAATAGAAATAAGTAGAGCTATTACAATAAAGATAAATAAAAATATTTCACTAATAGAGGCAATTGTTTTAATTTTATCTTTACCAATTATATAAGAAATAGTAAGAAGAGAAAGTCCTACAGAAAGATAATTATTATATCTGAAATAATTAATATTTATAAAATTAGTAGCGTTAATTAATATAATTGTAAATATAAGTAACATAGAAATTAAATATAACCATTTAAATAGTTTTGTTTCTAAAATATTTATCTTTATTTGTTTCATTATAATAATTAAAATAAGAATAGAACTTGCAGTTAAAAGATAAGAATAGATATTTGTAAAAGTATACATATTAAAAAAACATCTTGTTAAGAAAAATGAAAGAGCAATCATTGATAAATCTTTTCTAGGCATTATTATTACCTCCTAATTCATCATATTTATAAAAAATTAATCTTTTATTTTTATCAATCTTAACTATTGGAATCTTAATTTTCTTATTTTCTAGTTTAGCTTTTTTAATACTACGTAAGGTAATGTTATCTTTTATAAGATTATTTACATATTTATAACTATTATTATATTCTAATATTTTAACAGGATCAGTTTCACTTAAGATGATATTAAAATTATCTAAATCACTCTTTAAAAACTTATCTAAGTCATAGATGATGTTAGCATCATCAGTCTTAATAATAATATTTTCTAAGTGTTCTAAGTAAACTTCTTTAGTAACATCTTCTTCTAAATTATAAAAAGCATGTTGTAAGCTATTACTTGTATTAGTATAGTATTTAAAATTTTTAACTACTTTATTATCTTCACGCTTAGGGATTATTTCTTGGAATGTTACTTTATAATTTTCTTTTTCTTTAACAATACTTATATTTGTGATAATAGCTAAATTATTTAATTCAATATAATTCTTATTACCAATAAAAATAATTAAAAATATTATTACATAGCTTATCTTTTTCACTAATATTCACCTCGTCTTTTATTTGTAGTTAGTAAAACATTACGATACTTTTTTCCTTCATTTTTAGTTTTTATAATAGCGTCTTTTTGTTCCTTTTTTATGAATGGTGAAAATGGAGCAAGATAAGGTTTATTAAAAGGAGCAAGAGTAATTAATTTAAATAAAAGGTAAACTGCTCCTAAATAAATTCCATAAATTCCAAGGATAGATGCGATTAAAATAAAGATAATTCGATAAATTCTAATAGCGTTAATAAGTTCAATTGAGGTAAAGACAAATGAAGCAATAGATGAGATTGCGATTACTATTATCATAATAGGGGACATTATACCTGCTGATACAGCGGCATCTCCTAATATTAATCCTCCTAAAATTGATATTGCACTACCAGTAGTAGATGACATTCTTAAGTCACTTTCTCTTAAGACTTCAAATGATAAAATCATAAACAAAGCTTCAATAGTCGCAGGAAATGGAACCGATGCTCTTTGGGCTTTTAATAAAAGTAAGAGGGATAAAAAACAAGAATCTTGGTTATAGGTAGTAATGGCAATATAATAAGCAGGCACGAATATTGCTATAAAGAAAGCAAACATTCTAACAATTCTAATAAAAGTAGTGTTAAAAGATTTTTGATAATAATCATCAACTGTATGAAAATAATCAACAAAGAAGTTAGGTAAAATAATCGCATATGATGACATATCTACTAAGATAACAGCCTTTCCTTCTAAAAGTGCCATTGAAACTTTATCAGGACGTTCAGTTAGAATGACTGTAGGAAATAAATTATCACTTTCCAACTTATCTTTTAGATAACTAGAATCAATTATGCCATCAATATTAATGCTTTTTAATTTCTTTTCTATATCGTTAATAAGCTTTTTATCAACAATATCATTCATATAAATAAGACCCATTTTAGTTTCTGTTTTAGTACCTAGATTAATCTCATTCCACCATAAATTATTTGACTTTATTCTTCTTCTAATAAGACCTAGATTAGTATTGAAGTTTTCTGAAAAAGAATCTTTCGGACCGGTTAAGGATAATTCACTTTCTATAGTTGTAACTCCTCGTTCTAAACTTTTTTTAACCTCAACTGAAAGAATTTTATCATTTATAATGATAACTAAAAATCCTTTATTTAAGTAAGTAGTCATTTCTTCTTTAGTTATATCTTTAATATTACAAGCTGGAAGATTGTCTTCTATTTTTTTTAACTGTTTTTTTGAAAGAAGTACTAACTCTTTTAAAATAAATTCTCCAATATCATCATTGCTAGTTAATACTTCATTAAACACAAGTAATATATTAGTATTTGAAACAGTTAGTTCTTTATAAATATAATCTTTTGATGCACCAGTTTCTTCTTTAATAAGTTTAATATATTTATTCATCTATCTTCACCTAATTATAGTATGGTAGATTTTAAAAGAAGTATGCTATAATAAGAGCGAGGATGATTAGATGAAAGTTTTAAGATTAGATCATTATGGTCGCGGAATTGTTAATGTTAATAATAAAGTTTGTTTTGTAGAAAATGCTTTAAAAGATGAAGAAGTTGAAATTAATATAAAAAAGGAAAATAAAAAATTTTTACTAGGTGAAGCAAGAACAATCAGTAATATTAGTGTTGAAAGAGTAAAACCTAAATGTAAATATTATGGATTATGTGGTGGTTGTAATTTAGAACATATGAGTCTTCTTTTACAAGAAAAATTTAAATGTGAAAAGATTGAAAATATTTTAGAAAGAACTTTAAAAAGAAAAGTTATGATAGAACAGTTTGTTAAACTTAATGATTATAATTATCGTAATAAAGTAGTTTTACATGTAGAAAAAGAAAAATTAGGTTTTTTTGAGAAAAAGACTAATAGTCTAATTGATATAGATGAGTGCTTACTTCTTGACTTTAAAATAAATGCTATTATTAAAAAGCTAAGAGATTATATTAAGAATGAACATGATATTAAGACTATTACGATAAAACTTGGAAATAAAACAAATGAAGTAATGCTTATCATAGAAGGTAGTGTTAATGATTATGAAAGTTTACTAAAACTATGCGATGTTTTATTCATTAACGATAAATGTTTTTCTAAAAAGGATTATATAACTTCGTTTATTGGTAGTAAGAAATATTTAGTTAGAAAAAATAGTTTCTTTCAAATAAATTATTTAATTTCAACAGCTATGTATGATGAGATTAAAAAGCATGTTGTTGATAGTAAATCTTCTAATGTTTTAGATTTATATTGTGGTTCTGGGACTATTGGAATTTATATAAGTGATGTTGTAGATAACGTTATTGGAGTAGAAGTTGTTAATGATTCTATAAAATCAGCAAAAGAAAACAAAGAAATTAATAATTGTCAAAATATAGAGTTTCTTTTAGGAAAAGCAGAGGATAAAATTGATTCTATTTCTAATAATAATATAGATACTATTATAGTAGATCCTCCACGTAGTGGATTACATAAAAAAGTCATTAATTCTTTACAAAAAATAAATCCAAAGACTATAATCTATGTATCATGTGATCCAATGACTATGGCAAGAGATATAGATTTGTTAAGTAATAATTATGAATTAAAAAGAGTTTCTATTTATGATATGTTTCCAAATACATATCACGTTGAATGTGTGTCTGTACTACATCGAAAAAACTTGAAAAATAAGTGATTTAAAAAAATAAAAAATTAGAAATTTTATAAAAATTGAAAGATTTAATCAATAGGTTGTCTGAAGAGTATATGTTTCTACATACCACATTACTTATATAAAGATATACTAACTAAAAATTAATTTGAGAGGATATGAGATATATGAATGAAAATTTAATTGGAAATGAAAATAATATTATATTTTATGAAGATGAAGAAGGAAACTCAAAAGTAGAAGTTGTTTTGAAAGAAGATAATGTTTGGTTAAATGCTAATGCTATTGCAAATTTATTTAATGTTCAAAGACCTGCGATTGTAAAACATATTAACAATATATATAATGATGAAGAATTAGATAAAAATTCAACTTGTTCCATTTTGGAACAAGTTCAACTTGAAGGAAATCGAAAAGTTTCAAGAAAAAAAGACTACTATAATTTAGATATGATTATTTCTATTGGGTTTAGAGTTAATTCCAAAACTGCAATAAAATTTAGAACTTGGGCTAATAAACTAATAAAAGAATATATGGTAAAAGGATTTACTCTAAATGATGATAGATTTATTAATGGTAATAGATTTGATACAAGATATTTTGATGAATTATTAGAACGTATAAAAGTAATTCGTACAAGTGAAAGAATGGCTTATCAAAAAATTACAGATATTTTTATTACAACTAGTGTGGATTATGATAAAAAATCTGAAGAAGCTTATGCCTTCTTTAAAATAGTTCAAAACAAATTACACTTTGCTATTACCGGACATACTGCTGCAGAACTTATTTATGAAAGAGCCAGTAGTGAAAAAATACATATGGGACTTACTAATTGGAAAAATAGTCCTGATGGATTAATTTATAAATATGATGTTGGAATAGCTAAGAATTACTTAAGCAAAGAAGAATTAAAAAAATTAAATAATTTAACAACATTATTTTTAGATTATGCTGATGATATGGCAGAAGAACAAAATATTATGACAATGCAAAAATGGATAGATATAACTGACAAATTAATTTCTTTTAGGGATAAGAAAGTATTGAAAGATTCTGGCAAAGTATCTCATAAACAAGCTATAGAAAAAGCAGAAAATGAATATAAAGCAAGATAGAGAATATATTTCAAGTATGGATGAAATGTATAAAAAATATTTAGAAGAAAATAAAAAATAGTAATTTGCGGAGGAAAGTCAGTATGAAAAAAATTAATATATTGTTGATACTTATATGTAGTATTATTATAATTGTAGGAAGTATTATATTAATAAATAACAAAGAGCACTATATTACAGATAACGAATATTTATATGATATTGCTTTGAATTATTTAATTAACCAAGATGATGAAGAGTCAAATTCTGATCATGATAGAGAAAATTATCATTTTTTTGCAACATATGATGGTTTTGGAATAACTGAAAAAAATAATATACAATATATTCAATGTTCTACAAATTTACTTTTGAAAATAATAAAATAATAAATGTTGAAATTCCAGAAGATGGAAGTAATTATAAAAAATCTATTAAAAAAATGTGTCCAGATAGTAAAATGATTAATAAAGTTCTTAATTATAATTCAAAGTTAAGCCTAACAAAACAAGTTAATCAATATTATAATAGATAGTTAATTTATATATGGATAAAAATCTTATCAATTATACACATAGTATCTTTGTAGTTTGTGCATAATATAATACAAAAAAATAACAAACAAGTAGAAAGGCAACTAGCATAATCTACACACAATACACGTGGAATCTATATCGCTACTTGAAAGAGAAAGTGTTGAAAAATAAGAAATTTTAAATGTTTTTTTGACTATGTCCTAGGAAAATATGTTTTTCAGTTTCAAGTTAAAAACTACTTGTAAATAATTTCAATACACAAAAACAGATAAGAAATTAGAAGATTTATATGATGGTAAATTTAATAAATTAAATAAAACAAAAAAGACCAAGTAAATAAAAAATATGCATATATTAGAAAGATATATTAATAAAAAATAACTTTGTTCGATTGTATTTATAAGAATAGTATGATATATATAAACTGTATTAATTATCTTGCTACGAGTTAATATGACAATTTGGACGCTAAGGTTCTAATTCTTTAAGGCAAGAAAAGAATTATTGCATGTTGCGGGATATCCCTTTCAATAGGATGAAGGGATATCCTTTTTTTATTCTAAAGATGGAGGTTTAATTATGAATGAAATAGTAGAGAAAGATGTTATAAACATTGAAAACATGATTTATGAAATTGATGGAAAGGAGGTAATGCTAGATTCTGATTTAGCAAAATTATATAATGTAGAAACAAAAAGGGTTAATGAAGCAGTTAAGAATAATCCAGAAAAATTCCCAAGAAGATTTAGTTGGATTCTAACTAATGAAGAAAAAAATAATTTGTGGTCGAAATTTTCGACCGCAAATATAAGTTCTATGTCTAGATCAAATCCAAGAGTATTTACTGAACAAGGAGTGTATATGCTTGCAACAATACTAAAATCAAAAATAGCTACTGAAGTAAGTATTAGAATAATGGATACATTTGTAAAAATGAGACATTACATTAAATATAATGAGCAATTATTACCACGTAAATATTTACTTTTAGAAGAAAAAGTTGATAATAATACAAAGAGAATAGATGAATTATTTGACAAGTTTAATCCGAAAGTAATAACTAAAAACTCTATATTTTATAAGAATGATATATATGATGCATACTCAGTTTTAATAGAAATTTTTAAATTATCAGAAGAAGAGATAATAATTATTGATAATTACGCTGGAAAAGAATTACTTGATATATTAAGAATAATTCATAAAAAAATCTTAATAGTTTCGTCTAGTATAGATGAGATTCAAAAGAAAAAATATTTAAAACAGTATAATAATGTATCATTTATAAAAAATGATTCATATCATGACAGATTTATAATTATAGATAGAAAAAGAGTATTCCACTCAGGAGCATCATTTAAAGATCTAGGCAATAAATGTTTTGGAATTAATGAAATAGAAAACAAGATTGAAATTGATAAACTAGTAAATGAAGTTATTAAGAATTGTAGTATAAATAATTAAGACTATTTTTTATTCTAAAGATGGAGGTTTAATTATGAATGAAATAGTAGATAAAGATGTTATAAATATTGAAAACATGATTTATGAAATTTATGGAAAGGAGGTAATGTTAGATTCTGATTTAGCAAAATTATATAATGTAGAAACAAAAAGAGTTAATGAAGCAGTAAATAGAAATAAGGAAAAGTTTCCTAATAGGATATCATGGATAACAAATGATAAAGAAGTTGATGTTTTGTGGTCGCAAAATGCGACCGCAAATATTAGTTCAAAGTCCAGAACTAATCCTAGAGTATTTACTGAACAAGGAGTGTATATGCTCGCAACAATACTAAAATCAAAAGAGGCAATCCAAACCAGTATTAGAATAATGGATACATTTGTAAAAATGAGACATTATATTAATTATAATAAAAATATATTACCTAGACGTTTTTTACTTTTAGAAGAAAAAGTTGATCATAACACAAAGAGAATAGATGAATTATTTGATAAATTTAATCCAAAAGAAATAACAAAAGATTCTATATTTTTTAAAGGTGATATTTATGATGCTTATTCTGTACTATTAGAAATATTCAATCTTGCAAAAGATGAAATAATAATTATAGATAATTATGTAGGAAAAGTATTATTAGACGAGCTAAGAAGGATTGATAAAAATATAATAATTATTTCATCAAATATAAATGCTAATTTAAGAAAAAAATACTTGAAACAATATAATAATATAAAATTTATAAATAATGATTCTTATCATGATAGATTTATCATTATAGATAGAAAAATAGTATTCCACTGTGGAGCATCATTTAAAGATTTAGGAAGAAAATGTTTTGGAATACATGAAATAGAAAATTCCGTTGAAATCAAAAAACTAATAAATGAAGTTATTAAAAAATGTAGTATAGATAATTAATGCTATTTATGATAAGATTTAAATGAAATAGTAAGTTGCAAGGGAGATTAGAAAAATGAAAATAAGTTTTTTTGTAATATTTATGTTGATAGGCTTAATTCTGTTAATTTTATCATTAATATTTAAGATTAAAGACAAAAAGATGGTTGAACAATGTATTCTAACAACAAAAGGAAAAGTTATAAAGTACACATTATGGAATAATAATGGAGTACATTTTCCTATAGTAGAGTATATTATTAACGGTGTTAAATATAATCAAAGACTTAAATATGGTTGGATTGTAAATAAGTCGTCGTCTTTTAATAAAATAAAAACTAAAGTAGAAAATAATGTTCAAGAAGAAAGTTTAATAATTAATAGTAATATCCATATTTCTACCAATGTATTAAAAGAACATTTTCCTATAGGCACAGAATTAGATGTTTTTTATAGTCCACAGAATCCAAATAAAAGCTATGTGATGAGATTTGTAAAAAATCCAGCAGAAAAAGTTTTATTTTTTGTAGGATTACTATTTATTGTTTTAGCATTTATTGGACTTGTCTTTTTACCAAAATAGAAAGTAGTATACATGTGTATGAAGTTATATATTGATTAAAAATATCACTTGATAGCGTCCATGATAAAGTATTAGTATAATATAAAATAAGATAGATTATATAAATTAGACTTTGATTTGTCATTAGAAGAAAGTGATAAATAGTAAATTGTTGAATAAAAGACAGAATAAAAAGTAATAAAATGGAGATGAGAAAAAGTGTATTTTAAAAACGAGGAAGATATATTTAAAACATTGAATAGTAATATTGATGGATTAGATAGTAAAGAAGCAAAGAAAAGATTAAATGATTATGGGCAAAATATTATTTTAAATAAAAAGAAAACACCTTTAATTTTAAGATTCTTAAAGCAGTTTAATGATACGATGATTATCATATTATTAGTTGTTGCAGTACTTTTATATTTTTATGGATGTTTTTATTCCCATGAGTATACTGATACTATTGTTATTCTTTTTGTAGTTTTTATAAATGCTATTGTTGGATTTATACAAGAAGAAAAAGCTTCTTTAATACTAAAAGATTTAAAAAAATATGAAACCAGTACTTCTAAAGTAAAAAGAGATGACAAAATACTAATAATAAATACTAAAGAATTGGTTCCAGGGGATATAATATATTTAGAATCTGGAGAAACAGTTCCTGCTGATATTAGAATACTTAGATGTGAAAACTTAAAAGTAGATGAATCTGCTTTAACAGGGGAAAGTATTCCAGTTCAAAAAAGTGCTGATGTTTTAAAAGAAAATTTAATTATTCAAGAACAAAAAAATATGTTGTTTTTAGGAACAAATATTACAAATGGAAAATGTACTGGTATAGTTGTAAGTACAGGAAAAAATAGTGAGTTAGGTAAAATTGCATTATCACTAAATGAAATTGATAGAATTGAAACTCCATTGCAATTAAAGATAAAAGAACTATCTAAAAAGATAACATTAATAGTATTTGTTATTTTAATCTTTATCTTTATTTTAGCTTTAATTAATAAATATACTATACTTGAAATTATAATGCTATGTTCATCACTAGCAGTTGCTGCTATTCCTGAGGGACTACCAACTGTAATTACAATAACTTTATCTGTTGGAATATCTAATCTAGCAAAAAAGAAAACTGTAGTAAAACAAATGCAAGCTGTAGAAACATTAGGAGCAATAGATATTATTTGCTCTGATAAGACAGGTACTATAACGCAAAATAAAATGACTGTTAAGGATGAATATGTAATAGATGAAAAGATGCTTAATTACATATGTGCTCTTTGTAATGATGGTCTTATTTATAAAGATAAATATGTGGGTGATCCTACAGAAACTTGTTTATATGATTATTTATATAATAAAAAAATTAATTCTCTTAATTTAAGAAAAAAATGTGAAAGATTATTAGATGTACCATTTGATAGTGATAGAAAGATGTTTACTACTTTAAATAAAATAGATGATAATGTCTATGTTTTATGCAAGGGTAGTATGGATTCTTTAATTGAAAAAGTAAATTTATCTAAGACTCAAAAAGAAGAGATTTTAGATAAAGTTAAGAATTTTTCTAAAAATGCACTAAGGACTTTAGGATTTGCTTATAAAAAGTTAGATTATGTACCAAAAAATATTAAAGAATTAGAAAAAGAGGAAAATAATTTATCTTTTGCTGGTATTTTAGGTATGATAGATCCACCAAGAAAAAGCGTTAAGGAAAGTGTTGCTTTATGTAAAAATGCAGGAATTAGACCTATTATGATTACAGGTGACTCTATAGATACAGCAACTGCTATTGCTAAGGATGTTGGTATTATAACAAGTGATAATGAAGCAATACTTGGAAGCAAACTTGATAAATATAATGATAAAGAACTAGAAGATATTGTTAAAAAATATTCTGTTTATGCAAGAGTTAATCCAATTCATAAAGAAAAAATTGTTTTTGCACTTCAAAACAGTGGAAAAATAGTAGCGATGACAGGAGATGGAGTAAATGATGCTCCAGCTATTAAAGATGCTCATGTTGGTGTAGGAATGGGTATTACAGGCACTGATGTTACAAAGTCAGCTTCTGATATAGTATTAATGGATGATTCTTTTTCAACGATAGTCGTAGCAGTTGAAGAAGGAAGAAGAATATATAATAATATTAGAAATAATATAGTATTTTCATTATCAAGCAATTTTGCTGAGATATTTACTATTATCATAGGGTTGTTTACTAAAACGACAATTTTATTACCAATTTATATTTTATTTATTGACTTGGTAACAGATTCTATTCCTAGTATATGTTTGTCCTTTGAAAAAAGTGAAGATGGCATAATGAATAAAAAACCAAGAGGAATAAACAAACCGTTATTTACACCATTTATTAAAGCTAGTATCGCATTTTCAGCTATAATTGAAACTATATTTGTAGTTCTTACTTATTTTATTAGTCTGAAAATGTATGGACAAGAAATAGCTATGTCTTTAGCACTTCTTTCAATGGTAATACAAGAAATTGTTTATTCACTATCTTGTAGAAACTTAAAACAATCAGTTATTAAACAAGGATTATTTTCTAATAAAGCAATGAATTATGGACTATTATTAATAATTTTAATTGAACTTATAGTGTTTATTACACCAGTTGGAAAATTAATAAGGGTAACATCAATAAACATTAGTTTAATATTAGTAGTATTCTTAATAAATTTCATGGCAATATTTATTTATGAATTAATTAAGCCTTTATTAGTAAAATGTTTTAAAGATTAAAGTGTATTTTAAGAAGTAAGAAATTAAAAATACTAGTTTGAAGTTGTGATTATAACTAGCTTCATAAATAGTAATTTATCAAGTAGATCAATAAAAAAATTTACTTTTCTTATGGTATAATATAAGTGATGTACAAATGGTAAATTTGTAGTAATGATAGGAGTTGTTAGTATGGCTAGATTAAAGATGGTTGGTATTATAAATGAAAATGAAATTATTAAGTATCAAAAATATAATACAAATAAGAAAATGACTTTAATTAATAATGATAAGGATAATATACAAATAAAAGCAATACCTATTTGTGTATTCTTAATAATACTATGTAATGTAGTTTTATTTCTTAAATTATTTAATAGTAATATATCAATAAAACCTATTTTTTTAATTTTAGGTTTTTTGATAGGATGTATGTTATTAATTGTTCATGAAATTTTACATGGGATCGTTTATCCCAAAAATGTTAATGTTAGTATAGGATTTATAAAACCTATAACATTTGTAGCATTAGCGTCCTATCCTATGAGTAAAAGCAAATTTATTACAATGTGCTTATTACCATTTATATTAGGAATAATCCCAATGTTAATTTTTACATTAACAAATAATTCAACAATATGTAGTTTAAGTTTTGGTATGATGTGTATGGGTATAATATCTCCATATCCAGATGTATATAATGTATTTCAAATTATTAAGAAAGTGCCTAAAGGCAAAAAAGTGTTGTTTTATGAGGAGACTTTATCATATATAGATTAATCATAATATTTATAATCATGAACAACATAAATTAAAATTTAGTAATTGGTTAAAGAATAGTGATAGTTGAAAATAGAGGATTAATTATGAAAAAGATTGTATTTACTATTTTAGTATGTGGGATTATAGTTTTAGAATTAACAGGATGTAATAATTTAAAACAAAAACAAAAAGATGATATTCATTCTTTTGTTGGAACTATAATAAAGTGTGAAGAAAAGTCTATGATTGTTCGTCCAAATGAAAACGAAGAAGAATATAATTCTAGCGATAAATTTAGAATTAAATATATTGATGGTTTTGATTCCTGCAAAATTAATGATGAGGTAAAAATTACTTACAAAGGTATGATTAATGCAAGTTATCCAGCACAAGTAGGGACAACAAATATTGAAATTAACGATTTTGATTTTTACATAACAAAGCTAGAAAGTTATAATGATATTAGATTTAATGATTATTATACAGCTGATAATCGTACAGTTTATTTAGCAGGAAATATAGGTGAGTTTTATATTAAAGAGCAAGATACGGATATTACTTTGAAAACTTATCTTTCAACTGCATTTGAAACAGTTGATGATGGTATAAAACATATTACTAATAAGTTAGAATTAAAAAAAATATTAAAAGATGGAGGAACAAGAATCTACAAATCCAAAGATAAAAATGTTACTATGATAATATGTAACACTATTAAAAATGATAAAAATATATTAATTGGAGATTATTCTATGGAATATGTAGAAGGAGATTGTAAGAATTAATAAGTTATAATTTGTTAAGGAGAAAAAAACATGGAAAAGAAAAAAATTATTATAGTTATTGGAATTATTATTTTAACAATTTTAGGTATATTGTCATTTATACTTTTAAATAGAAAATATCCTTATGAAGATGAGAATACGTTATATTTTAAAGAGTTTAATAATACAATTATTAGACTTGAAAGAGTAGATTATTCACTAGGTCAAAATCAAGTAGTTATAGTCCAAAAAAGTACAAATAGAGGTAAATCGTTTGAAGATATAACAAAAGAACCAATAATTTTAAGTATGGAACCTAAAGTTACTTTTTTAAACGAAAAACTAGGATTTGTACTTGCTAAATCAAATTTAACAAAGAATAATAATTATTTAGGTTTGTATATAACAAAAGATGGTGGTAAAACTTTTGAAAATTGTAAAATTAATTATAACAACTCAAATGTTGAAATGTTAACTATTGTATCTACACCTTTTTACGATAATGATATTTTAAAAATGGAAGCATCAATATATATTGTTAAAGAAGATCAAAGTGGTTATGAAAACAAAAAATTAATATTTATAAGTGATGATAAAGGGTTATCGTGGAAAATGGAAAAATAGTTTATAGCTGGTAAAGAAATAAAGTATAAAACAAAAAGTATTCAATAGACTTTATTAATTTAGTTTGATAAAATGATAGTAATAAAAGAGTAGTAAGGATGTTGTAGTATGAGTAAAACCTATAAAGATTATTTAAATAAAAACCATGACTTTGATAAATTAATGCTAGTTGGAATATTTGCCTTAGTAATTGTTATATCAGGTATATTTGGTTTTTTATATGAGTTTATTTTTTATTATTTTAATGGCGGTATGGAAAAATTTTATTGGAGAGGTGGTAATTTTCTTCCTTGGATTAATATCTATGCAACTGGTTCTTTAATGATTTATTTTTTAACATATAGATATAGAAAAAAGCCATTAAAAGTATTTTTTATAAGTTTATTTTCAACTGGAATACTTGAATATATTTCTGGACTTGGTATGTACATAATTGGAAATGGAAAAAGATGTTGGGACTATAGTAAAGAAATTCTGAATTTTGGTAATATAAA
Organism: bacterium; assembly: GCA_030531905.1. Taxonomy (GTDB): domain Bacteria; phylum Bacillota_I; class Bacilli_A; order RF39; family UBA660; genus UMGS995. Next base: position 38,297 of record JAUNMG010000012.1, read on the forward strand.
TGGTTTTGTTTGCTTAAGAAGTGTTTTGTTCTTTGCTATATCAGGATTGTTTCTGATTTATGTAGTAATGCCATTTTGTTTTTATCTAGCTAAAAAAATTCCTAAAAAGATATTTTTAACAATTAGTTTTACATTATGTACTATAATTCTAATAGATGAATTTTATAATTTATTAATCGCAAGAATTTTTTATCTACCAAGAGCTTATGATGTATATAGTAAATTGGGATTTAATTATGTTAAGTTTAAATAAGTGCGTATCATTTTAGTTATAGTGAATACATCTTTTAAATGTAGATATATTAATTATTAAGATAAATATAGAGTTATTATTGTTATAGTAATGATTTATTATCTAAGATATAAAACGATAAGAAAGTTGCAACAGTAGTTGACGTAGCTGACTACTGATACTTACTTGCAAACTAGTTATTAAATATCAAAAAAAGAATAATTTATTGATATAAAATTTCTCTAGTTCACAAGTTAGTCATTACTTTAGAATAAGATATTTTAGAAGATGATTTTGAAAAAAATATCTCACTGAAGAGCAAATTATAGAAGATATCAAAAAAATAATTAAAGACTAGAAATAGTCTTTTTCTTTTAAATAAAATTGACTTTTAAATATATTTTTTCTATAATTTAAATATATTAAGGTAGGAGAGTGAAATAAGTGGAAGAAAAAGAAAAAACAACTATTGAAGAACCAGAAGCTAAACAGACTTTAGCAGATACTGAATCTAATAAGGTTCAACAAAGTAATACTACTAGAAAAACAAGTAAAAAAGCAATATTAGTAGTAATTATTTGTGTAGTTTTATTTTTACTTTTAATATTTGGGGTAGTCTATTTCAAGATATCTAGAAATAATAAAAGG
>JAUNMG010000013.1 GCA_030531905.1 bacterium
GGGCTATACAGAGAAACCCTGTCTCAAAAAACAAACAAACAAACAATACATTTGTTTGGCAAAAATTGGAAAGGAGGTTCAGTTATTTACTAGAATCTCCTTGTTTAGAATGTATAAGAAAAGAGGTGACTGGTACTATTTAGTATCATCATCTCGTGATGTTTATGCTTAAACTTAATCCAAAATTATTACAAGAGGCATTTCCAATTAACAAAGTGGAAGTGTTTTTTGATGCAGAAGATCATTCTAATTTTTTAGGATTTACTTGGGAAATGATTTCACAAGGTAGAGTACCTGTAGGGCTTGATAATACTGATAAAGATTTTAATAAAATCGGTAAGACTGGTGGTGGAACGGTTTATGAAAAAGTAAAAATTTCTGCTACTGCCTATGGTGCAACTAACAGTAATCCTATTTACAATGGGCAATTATTGGTTTCAACCGCAAAAAACACTGGCACTGGAACACAAACATTAACTGATAATGGAATCGATTTTAAAGATCCATATATAGTTATGGCTTTTTGGAAAAGAACAGCATAACAAGATACTAAATATACCGTTTGTATGCAAATAAATGAGAAATTAATACCAAAATTAAAAAATATAGATGTTAATACACAGAACATTTCAAATATAACTGGTAAAATTTTGTGGACTAATCCTGATCCAACAAAATCAATAACAAGCAATACTAATATAACCTTATCAAGCTCAAATTATGATTTTTATGAGGTTATATATAGAGGCTCTATTGATCCAAACAATAATGAGAGATTATCTACCGGAAGAATACCTAAAGGAAATAGTACTAGAATTTTTCAAACATATCAATCTTCAACAGGTAATGTTGCTGTCAGAGATAGAAAAATAACATTTGTAGATGATACAACACTTTCAGTTGGAACAGGATTAGCTAACGATCCAGACAATACTTGCATACCATACTATATAATTGGTTATAAAACAGGACCATTTTCTTAGTACATTCTAAATTCTAGTAATAACTAGATTATTATGCAAATAAATGAAAAATTAACAAAAAATTTAAGAAAATTAATTGATAATAAGGTAATTGTAGATACATTATTTAATGGTATAGGAACAAAAGCAACAAATGCAACTGATTTTTTTACTACGGCTATGACTAAGAATCCTTTAGATTATGATTTTGTTGTAATAACACTTTCAAATTCTGGAAATCAATATGAAGAGATGAACGTAGTAATGACACCAAAAACTGATACAAATGGTATAGTTGTGTATTTTGCTGCAACAACTCAATATTATGCATATCTAAGAATTATGTGTGCAGAGAATTCCATTAAACATAGAATTATGGAGGTTAAAACTTGGGGATTAAGTAACGTATATATAAAGCAAGTTTTAGGAATTAAAATAAGTAATTAATAAAAGAAAGGAAATAAAAAATGGAACAATTTGTTGAAAAAGTAGTAGGTTTAAACGAACCTAAAACAATATTTATGTTATGTGGGATATTTGTTTTTACAGATGTCTTAACAGGATACTTAAAGGCGTTTAAAAATAAGAAAGTGAATTCATCAATTTCAAGAGATGGATACATAAAAAAGGTGGGCTGGGTAATAGCAATATTACTTGGTTTTTTGGTTGATTTGCTTGTAGGAGTAAATTTATTTCTTATTGGTAGTGCAATAGTATGTATTTCTACTGAAGGAATAAGTGTTTATGAAAATTTGGGAGAAATAGGAATTAATATGCCTTTTAAAAAGTATTTTGAGAAATTAGATCAAAAGGAGAGTGAATAAAAATGGCTACAATAGATAATAGAACAGATGAAGAAATTAATATGATAGCAGGGTTGTCAGGTGAAGAAGATAAAGAAATAGAGGAAGTGATTTAATATGCAAAAAGGTCAAAAATCAGTTCGTGGAGGTATAGAAGATTTTCTATGTCCTTTCACAGATATGAGGATAACTCAAGGTTCAAACAGTAATTATTCTCATAAAGGTATTATGGCAAATGATGTGGCTGGAAAAATAGCTGGAACTAAATATCCTTATTATGCACCTTGTACTTGTAAAGCACTGAAAAAATATAGTGCTACAGGTCAAGTTATGTGGCAGTCAACAAGTAAAGTAAGATTTTCAAATGGAAGAATAGATTATGCTACTTTTATGACTGCACATGATAATAGTATGGATGTAAAGATAAGCCAAGTTGTACCTCAAGGTAATCAGCTAGGTAATATGGGAAATAAAGGCTTTTCAAACATGACTGGAGTACATTGCCATATTGAAGTATCACAAAGTGCTGACACAAGTTGGATTAAAAATCAATATGGAAACTATCATTTTAATAATGAATATGATCTAGATGATTGTTATTTTGTTAATAATACTAATATATTGAATGGCATGGGTGGTAACTGGAAAACAACTGATAAAGTACCAGTGACTAATCCTCAACCTCAAGGTGCAGACCAAAAACTATATAAAGGCAGCAAAGTTAAATTTGATGGAATATTTAAGGTTGATATCCTAAAAAGCCCATTATCAAGTAACTTATTTGGCTGTTGTGCATTAACAGGATGTTCTTTTAATGATTATCAAAAGGAAAAGGTAAAGCCATTTCACTGGTTGCCAACTGGACCATTTACAGAATGTGATAGTAATGGTAATGCAACATCAGATCAACGATTAATAGGTGGTAGTTCATATGTTAAAAATAATAATATTTATAATGTAGAAGATATAGATATAAAAAGTAACTCAGCTAAACTTATTGTTGATGGTAGAGTAGTATGGGTATTTAGCAAATATTTATACGAAGTAAGTGATAGATAGTGTATTCATACGAAATAGAAAGATTATTAAAAATAAAAAATTATCTTATATCATATAGTGATTATTCAAATATAATAGCAACAAGTCCACAGATAGATCATGTAAGATATGATAAGAATAATGATATATTTGAACTGAATACAGATGATAGGTATACATTAAAATTTAAAGTAAAAGTCAAAAATAAATAAAAATGCACAATATTATTGAAATGTTGTGCAAAAAAATTTTGAAATATAGTAAACTTAATTTTTGAATTATATGATTTATATCAAAAATTAAAATTCACTAGGCGAAAAACAAAAATTCAATTGAAAAAAGATACTGAATTTGTCAAAATGGCGATTTGCAGTATCTTTTTTTTATGCAATAATTTAGTCACGAAAGGGGGAAATATTATGTTTACAAAAATATTAAATGATAATGAAGTAAATAAATTTAATGAACTTACTGGGATGAAAGTGATGAAAGTATTCATAAGTAAAAATAAAAAATACTATTATGCTACTATAGTAGATAAATCACTAAAAGTAAGAATCAGCAAAGAACTAGCTAGTATGTTTATATAGTTTTAAAAATATTGAATTGTAAAAAAATGTAATTAAAAATTCAAAAAATGTTGTATTTTTTTATTAATGTGTTAAAATTTAATTGTAGAGAGTTAAAAAAATATTTAAATAATTTAAAAAGACGTTTAAATTATTTAAAGAAAAATTTGACTTTTAAAAAGAAAATTGTTATAATACAGTCATTTCTTAAGAAAAATGTATTTTATGTATATTTTTACATAAAATAAAAAAGAGACATATCTATTTTTCCAGTAGATACTTCTCTGTTCAATTAGTTGTTTAATTGATGTGAAAAGTACCAATCACTTGATGAGAGGTACTTTTCTTTTAGTTCTTTTGTCGTAAAGCGACAATACACAATAGAGTAATAAAAGCAAATGCTAATACTAGCTCCATGTCCAAGTCTCCTTCTGTGAAGTTGATTACGCATTGAACATCACCTCCATTCTTTTTAATATTGATTTTTAATCATTTATTAAATTGAACAGAGGAAGTACCTACAATAGATACATCTCATACTCAACTATACACTATATCAAAAAAAATTACAAATGGTTTTTCCAAAATAATTCTCTAAATTCATCAATTGTCTTATTATAATAATTCATAAAGGTAGCCTGTGCTATCTTTTTAAGTTGTATCATTTCCAAAGGATGATCATGTAAGTATCTGTGTTGTTCTTCGGTTATCCATACAAATAGTCCATACTGTTCAGATTTAGGTCTATTAGCGACATTTCCAAATATGTGATGTTTCTGACAACCAGTAGTCTTTTTATTAAAATATAGTGTACTAGATGGCATAATAGATATGTCATTGTAATATCTATTACATTTTCCTTTCTTGGGCCTATATTTATACTCAGTTTTAGCTTGTAGTATTTTGTATTGTTTGTATTCTTTCTTACCACATTCCTGATAACAGGAAAATGGTACTTCTTTTTTTAATAGAGTGCAATATCCGTATTTAGTTCCTTTTTTGGTTCTAATTTTATAATATTTACATTTCATATTTTTATTAACAGAAATTACTCCGAAATTACTCCGATATGGGTGTAATGAGTGCAATTTTTAGGAGTAAAAAGTAAAAAGATGATGTGAATTAATATTGAAAAATAACAATTTAGTTTTATTATTAACCCTTTAGTCGGCACCATTATGATAGGAAACTCGAACTTTTAAAGTATCGAGAGTAATAAATTACTAACAGAAATGTTAGTTTTTTTGTTATTTAAGAAAGAAAGTGAGAGTGATTATATGTTAACAATAGAAACTAAAGAATTAAATATAAGTGAGAAATTAAAAAAGAAAGTTGATATGATATGTAAATTTGCTTATGCTAAACCTACATATAAAAATGGTAATATTAGAAATATTAAAGGAACAAATATTGCTTATGTAAAACCTCACATAATAACTATTAATAAAATAGATTATTTAATGTTTGATGAGTGTGAAGATATTTATATTAATGGTTATGATAAAAAGATTAAATTTAAAGATTTATTAGAATATATTAAATCAAACTAATATTCATTCACTGAATAAGAAATTGACAAATTAAAGATAAAAGTATAATATAGTAAACCAATAAAAGCAAGCAGTATCTAGTCTTTTATTAGAAAGAGAGGTACTTCTATGGTTAAAAGTAAACGAAAACATTTAAAAACTTATTATATTAGTATTATTGAGGAGTCAAGAGTATTAGTTTGAACTACTAGTATTTTTGATTCCTCTTTTTTGTAGAAAGAGAGGTTGAAGAATATGAATGAAGAAAAGAAAATTGCAGGTATTTATAAAAGAGTTAGTACACTCGATCAAGCAAGAGAGGGTTTTAGTTTACCAGAGCAAGAAAAACGATTAACAGAGTTTTGTAATTTTAAAGGTTATGAAATTTATAAAGTATATACTGATGAGGGAATAAGTGCAAAAGATGATAAAAGACCAGCATATCAAGAAATGATGAGAGATGTTAAAGATAAGAAAATAAATGTTATAGTTGCTTTTAAACTAGATAGATTAACAAGAAGTGTTTACGATATTGAAAAACTTATGAGATTTGTTAATGAAAATGATTGTGATATTGATTGTATGGCTGATGAATCAAATACAACTACTTCAAATGGTAGAATGGTTATGAGAATAATGACTAGTGTTAGTCAAAATGAAATAGAAAAATGTAGTGAAAGAACAAAGTTTGGAATGGTTGGAGCAATAAAGGCTGGACATATTCCTAATCAACCACCATTAGGTTTTAAAAGAGAAAATAAAAAGTTAATACCGGATCCATTAACAAAAGATATTATAGTCAGAATTTATGATTTATATTTAGAGGGGAAAAGTTATCAATCAATTGCAACCATATATAACGAAGAAAAGGTATTAGGAAAGACAAATTGGCGAGATTCTACTATAAACCATATTATGACTAATGAACTCTATAAAGGCGATTATATACACGGAAAAAGGACAAAAAAGCCTATGTATTATGAAAATGTAGTTGAACCTATTATTAGTAAACAAAAATGGGAAGATTGTCAGTATCAAAAACAAAGAAATGCAAGACATTATGAAAGAACAGCAACATATCTTTTTACTAATAAACTTAAATGTGCTAAATGTGGTAGATTTCTAGGCGGTTGTGCCACTACTAAAAAGAATGGAAATAAATATTACTATTATAAGTGTGAACATTGTAAAACATATTTTAGTGAAATAGATATTGAAGAACAATTAAAATGGTTTTTAATAGAATTAAATAAACAAGATGAATTAATTAATGATTACTATGCACCATTTATTAAATCTAAATTAGATAACAAACAAATTGATTATGATAAAGAGATAAAAGATTTAGATAAACAATTAGATAGAATTAAAACGGCTTATATAAAAGGTATTTTAAAAATAGAAGATTTTGAAAATGAAATAAATCAAATTGAGTTTAATAAAAACGAATTAAATAAAAAATGGCAAGAGCAAAAACAATATGAAAATTTAAGTTTCACAGTTGATGATTTATTAATATTTCAAGATAAACAACAAATAGATGAATTTATGAATCCATACTTATTCTTTATAAATATAAATAAATGGTTAGAAACACCTCGAGATAAAAAACAAAAGTTATTTGCTAAATATATCGACTTTATCACAATAGATAAAACTGATAAAGAAATAAATATAACTGGTGGTAATTTTAGAGAATCATTCCTAGCTGATATGAGAACAAATCATAAAGAATATGGACTACCTTATAACTTTAATTTATTTGAAGATGATTATGGTTATCCACTTAAAATGAATTGGGAAGTAAGAACAAAAGAACATGCAGAAGAATATTTTAAAAAGTTATCTAAAACACTTGGAGATGATTATAAATTAAATTATTATGTAGGCGAAACTGATGATGATTTAAATGCTATAACATTTGAAAGTTCTTGTGAGATAGAAAAAGTAATAAGAGTAATTGCAATAGACCCTATAGATAAATATAAAAAAGGTAATTTAAGACTTGGAGTAATAACAATAGATTTATCAAATGTAATCGCACCCAATGGGAAACAAGTATATAAAGAATACTTTGATAAAGTTAAAGGGGTATTAAAAGATAATGAGTTATGCAATATTTAGAAGTGAATCAATTAATACACTTAAAGATTTAGGGGAAATTGGTGCTCATAATAAAAGAGATAAAAAGACTTATAAATCTAATCCTGATGTAGATATGTCTAGGTCAAAAAATAATATAGAAATTGTTCCACTTAATGAAAGATATTCCAAAGGTTATTATGAACTAGTTAAAGAATATAAAAAGGAATATGAAGAAAAACAAAAAACAACAAGAGAAGATCGAAGAAAGCCATTTGATAAAATGCTTGATGATTCAAATAGTGTTGTTGCTGATGAATTAATGTTTACTAGTGATAATGAGTTTTTTAAAAATATGAGCAAAAAAGATATTAAAAAATGGGCGGATTCCTGTATGGAATTTGTTTATAATGATTTAGGTTATACTAAAGAACAAGTTTTACATAGTGTGGTTCATATGGACGAAAAAACACCTCATATGCATTGTGTAGTTGTTCCTTTAATAAAAAAGTATGATAAAAGAACTAATACTGAAAAATACACTATTTCAAAAAAGCATTATATGAAGTCTGGCGAGTATATTAGTGAACTTCAAGATAAATATTGGAAACGAATGAATGATAATGGTTTTAAATTAGAAAGAGGTATTAAAAATAGTGATAATGAACATATCTCTATCAAAGAGTTTAAAAAACTTACAAGAAAATTAGATGCTCGTATGGAAAAACAAAATCACTTAATGACTAGAGATTATGAAATACTAGAAGAAAAATTAAAAACTTCTAAACCAACTCTTACTGGCAAAGAAATTAAAATTGATAAAGAAACTTATGATATTTTAAAAGACTTTATGAATACTTCAAAAAGAGTAATTAAAGATATGCCTAATAATCAAGCATTATTTGAAGAGTTAAATGATTATACAAATCATTATAGAGAAATGGAACAAAAGAATAGACATTTAGAAGTTGAAATAAGAAGATTAGAAGATAAAAATGATGAATTAAGAGATGAAAATAGAAGACTTCATAATTTCTTAAATGTAATGTTACAAACAATTAAAAAGTTTTTTAATAAACTTCTACATATTGGTAGTGAAAAAGATAAAGATAATGTAGTTGAAGAAATAACTTCTTATCATGGTTTAGGTTATTATAGTGATAGAGATTTACATGATATAGCAGATGATACACCTAGAGAAGAAGAAATAAATAATTATATCTATGAGCAAAATTATAGAATTGATAAAGATTATGATGATAGAGATATAGACATATAAAAAGTGTGATATAATTGATATGTAAGGATGTGGTTGGTTTGAATAAATTAAATGAAAAAAAAGCAAAAATATATTTAAAAATAATTTCTAATGTTCTTTTAGGTGAAAATTTTTCTAAAAAGGGAACATTTAAAGAATTATGCGATAAACTAATTCTTAATATAGATACTATCAAATCTAATCAAAAAGTTAAAACTGGTAATGGTGATTCAGATGGTGGTTGTATAATAAAAAAAGGTATGGTTGAAGAATATGATGGCTACGATGTTAGAATACCTGAATATAAATTTTTTCAACAAAAAAGCGAAAAAGAATGGGTAATTCATGCAGGTATACATGAGTTTTGTCATGCTTGTACTAATATATTAAATCTAGTATATTCGAAAAATGAAAATGGAATTATTGTTGGAAAAGAGTTAAGAAAAAATACAAATGGATTAATTAAAACTACAGATGTTAAAACTGGAGAATTTTGTTCCCAACATTTCTATTTTAAATTATTTAATGAAACAATGATGGATATTATGACTATGATTGCAATAGAACATGATATAACCAAAACTGATAAAATTAAAGATGTTTTGACTGGAGATATAATTAATTATAATTCTTATTTCGGAAATTTTATTCCATTAACATTATTATACATATCTGCCTTTTCAAATACGACTAATCCAAATTATATAGATGCCATTAACAATGAGAACGGAATGGTATTTGATGAAATCATAACTGATAAAAGACAAAGGCTTTATGCAAATGATTTTATTTATGGAAGTTTTTGCGATCCTTTATCTATTGAAATTGAATTTGATAAATATGTAAAAAAAGGTATATTCAGTGAAATATCAAAAACTATGGACTTATATTATATTAAAAGATTGAACAATTATGATTCTAATTTTGTGAAGTATAATATAAAAAATTTAGTATGTTTCTTAGATAGTAAAATGAAAGATTATATTAATAGGGAAATTTTTACTGAAGAATATGCTAATAATATTATTGATAATTTTAGTATTCAATTAAACAAAGTATTGCAGTTTTATAATGTTGAACTAACTGAAAAAGAAATACAAAGTATAAAAGAAAAAGGAATAAAAATATCACAAAATTCTATTGGTACTGTTGGACTAAAATAAAAAGACAAGCATTTGCTTGTCAGTAATATCTATTTCCAATAGATAAAACACACTTCTCTATTGGCAGAGCCAATAGAGTGTGTGCAAAGGAAAATCCCTTTTGAAACCCTAAAACATAATTAAGCAAGAACTCTTCGTTCAAGCAAAATTATGTTTTTTTGAATTGCAATAAATTGCAATTATTTTTTTAAAAAATTTGTAATGAAAATAAATATTAAATATATATCGATTTGATTACATTGTTTTATTATGTTCTTCAATTAATGTTTTATTAATAATACCAAGTTGAGGAACATCTAATGATTGTGTAATGTAATCAATATCAACAAATTCATCTTCATCTTCTTTCATTATTCCTATACCATTTTCTTTCATTATTCTTGAAAATGATTCAAAATCAACTATACCAGATCCATCTTTGATAGGAAAAATGTCTCCTTGTTGATCTTCATAAAAAGAACAAACAAAAACATGCTTTTTATCAATTTCATCAGTTTCTCTAAGTTTTTCCCATATTTTATCGCTATTTTCTCGAGAACTAGTATCAAAAGTCATTTTTAATGCTGATTGAACAGAAATAAGTGGGCAAAGATTCATACTATATGGAGTTGGATTGTTTGCTATTGTAGTAGCAATTTTTTCTGAATTATAATTATATTCTTCATTCTTACTATTATCAATTATTGTTCCATTTCCACCTAGAATAATATAAGCATTTTTTATTTCCATAACATAACCTCCCATCACAATTTTATCACATATTTTATTAAATTTATCAATTTTATGTAAAATTAGACATTTTTTCTCTAAAAATGTAAATATTGTGATATACCTATATTAGTTAGTAAATTATTATTACCTATTAATGTTTGTAAGAAAAGTTATTCGACTTCTTCTTCACAGGCACCATCAAATAATTTATCCTAACTATTGTTGGATTTAAATATATATGGTATCAAATTAATTTCAAAGAAAGTTTGTTTTTTACATTTTAGGAAAGAAAAATTGGATGCTATCTTGAAGAATGTTGAGTTTTAAATTAAAAGTGATTAAAAAACACAATATTATTTATATAAAAAGGAGTATATTTATGAAAGATAAAGTAGAATATGTAAGAGATAAAGTTAAAGCTGGAGAGTTTACAGTTTTACCAGAAACAATTGCAATTGGTAAAGTGTACAAAATATCAAGAGGTGATAGTTTAGAAAAGAATGGTATTGAAAATGGTTTTCTATTTATTCCAAAAGGAAGTGGAATAAAAGAACATCGTCATACAAATGATATTGAATTTTATACTTTGGTATGTGGTTCATTAAGCGTTTGTGGAAATAAGCAAGACTTAAATGTGTGTTTAATTGGAGATAAGCACAACATAGATGTGGTTGATGAAGATACTATTATTGAAACAAAAAAAATAAGCAAAAATAAAATAATTAATGATTCTTGGAATCGTGGAACAAAGGGTAAATCTATATAATTATTAGAAGGTGATAGTTGTGAATATAGAAAAAGAAATTAAGGAAATTAAAAAAAGAAATAAGAAAGTTGAATTAAATAAGGCATGGGAAACAAGTTTAACAAGAAGAATTTGTATTATGTTACTGACATATATTGTAGTTGTTTTATATTCCTTTTCAACTGATAAAATAAATGATATATTTTTAAGTTCTCTTGTTCCTGTAATAGGATTTGCTTTATCTAATTTGTCATTAAATGCAGTTAGAAAAATATGGGAGAGAAAAATTAAATAACTTATTTGGATATGCAAAGAAATCCACATATTTTTCAACCTACTGAGGAAGAAAAAAACTTTACACAAGCTTTTAGAGTTTTCGAAGAAAGCAAAAAAATGGGCAAAATATATGCGATAATAATGAAAATAAAAGTGGAAAATCCAGATAAACAATAATGTTAGTCTAGTTGTTTACCTAGGCTTTTTTTATTGTGTATGTTATAATATTTCTATGATGAAAGATATTAGTAAAATTAAAGATTGTAGAAGATGTTCTTTGTATAAAAACCAATTACCTTTACTTGATGATATTAAAGATATAGATGTTATGTGGGTAGGTTTAAGTGCTAAAGAAGTTAATGACATAGATAAAAATATACCACTAGAAAATAATACTAATAGTGGGAGAATTATAGAAAAAATTGAAAATAATTTTGATGGTATTAGTTTTTATAAAACCAATTTAGTTAAGTGTTTACCCTTAGATAGTAATAAAAAATTAAGATATCCAACTAAGAAAGAAATTGATATGTGTATAAATAATTTACTTTGTGAAATATCTTATTTTAAACCTAGAGTTATATTTTTATTAGGTAATAAGGTTTCTTCTTATGTAGAAAAATATTTAAAAAATAATAATATATTAATTAATTCTAAAATTATAACTATTTATCATCCATCATATATTTGGATATATAAGAAAAAAGAACTTGATAAATATATAGAAGATATTACACTTAAGATAAAAGAAAATATTAATATTTAGAACTGTTTAACAATTTAGACTTTAAAAAATCTTACGATAATGTTATTATATTATTGTAAGAATAGAAGGTGGATAGATGGATTTTATTATTACGTTTTTTAGGGACATACTTGATGGTCCTTTATATATAATAGTAGCAATTATATCAGGAATATTAATTTGTTCATGTATTGGATATATGGCTGAGGTTAGTTTAAATAAGAAAAAAGCAAAGAAAGAGTATGAAGAATCGCATGCTGATCTTTCGTCTGCTTCTATTAATCAAGTAGAAAGTCAAGGTCAAGCATCAATGCCTATATCTGATATTTCTAGTCCTGTTAATCAGCCTCAACCAACAAATCAAACAGTTTCTAATCAAGCAGTAGGTGTTAAGGCCACTACTATTCCAACTCAAAATTTAGAACTAAATTCAAATATTAATCAACAACCTATGAATATTAACTCTACAATTCCAGAAATTGGAACAAGTCAAAATATGAATCAACCTCTAACTATGGGAGGTATTTCAAATACAATGCCAACTTCTGCGATAAATAATATTCCAGTACCAACAAATAACATCCCAAATGCTATTAATTCTGGAATGATACCACCAACAGTTACACAAACACAACAAATAAATAACAATCAATAGATAACTTTACTAATTAGATAAAATTTTGTATACTAGATAAATATGAATATAAAGGAGACGATGTAATGACAATAACAGTTACAGATATAATTAATATAGCAAGAAAGCTAATTGATGTATCACTTGTTTGGTTAATATTTTATTTCATTTTAAAGAATATTAAGAATAATGTAAAACTAAGTATGTTATTTAAAGGAGTAGTAATAATCATTATCTTGATGTTTGTTAGTCAAGGATTAGGATTAACTACTGTTAGGGTTTTGCTTGAATATATTATTCAGTGGGGACCAGTTGCTTTAATGATTATCTTTCAACCAGAAATTAGAAATATTTTGGAACAACTTGGAAGAAGTCAATTGTTAGGAAGACATAAAGTATTAACAGTTGATGAAAGAGAGCACTTAGTTTATGAAATAGTTCAAGCTATGGATTATTTAAGAAAAGAAAGAATTGGAGCTTTGATTGTTCTTGAACGTGATATTAGTTTAGGAAACTATATAGATAAAGCTAAGAAAATATATGCAGATTTAACAAGTGACCTTTTAATAGCAATATTCTATGAAGGTAATCCATTACATGATGGTGGAGTTATTATTCAAGGAGATAGAATAAGCTGTGCAGGAGCAGTATTCCCTACAAGCAATAGTACTAAGATTAATAGGAGACTTGGTACTAGACATAGAGCAGCTTTAGGTATCAGTGAAGAAACAGATTGTATTTCACTAATTGTTTCAGAAGAAACTGGTAGAATGTCTGTTGCTGTTAAAGGTGAATTATATTACAATTTATCTTTAGATGATATTCGTATTATGTTAATTGATGAGTTAAGACCAAAGCAAGATATGAATTTAGATGAAGATGAAATAGATGAGGAAGAGATATATGAAGAAAATAATTAATTTTATCGCAAGATTTTTGCATCATATTGGATCATTCTTTGACAAATGGCTAATTACTCCTATTACAAAATTTATTTTAAAGATAACAGATTTATTTAAAAACAATAGTAAAAGTTTTGATAGATTTATGAGTAAAAAATCAACTTTGATAGTTATTAGTTTACTTCTTGCTTTTGCAGTATTTGTTTTAATAGATCAAGAGTCAAGTGTTATGGCTGATCAATATGCTGAAATTTTATATAATCAACCAGTAACTGCAGTTTATAATGAAGAATTATATGTTGTAGAAGGATTACCAAAATCAGTTGATATTACATTAGTTGGTGAAAAAAGACATATTTTCCTAGCTAAACAATCTCCTTCTAAAGGAGTTTCAGTAGATTTAACTGGTCTTGGTGAAGGAAATCATAAAGTAACACTTAAGTATTCTCAAAAATTAAAGTCTCTAGATTATAAACTAGATCCTTCAACTGTGACAGTTACAATTTATCCAAAAGTATCTGCTACTAAGAGTCTTACTTATGATGTTTTACATAAAGATGACTTAGATACAAAATTATCTATTAAAAATGTTGAACTTGACCGTGATAATGTAATTATTAAGGGTGCTGAATATAAACTTAAGAAAGTTGCTACTGTTAAGGCATTAGTGGATGTTGATGAAATTACTAATCCAAAAGCAGGAGATATTACTTTAAAAGATGTTGATTTAGTAGCATACGATACTGATGGTAAAGTAGTAGATGTTGAAATAGTTCCTAAAAAGGTTACTGCTAAAGTAACAATAACATCTCCAAGTAAAGAAGTTCCTATTAAGATAGTTCCAAAGGGAGATTTAGCAACAGGTAAATCAATTCAATCAACTGACTTAAGTGTTGAAAAAGTAGTTGTTTATGGTAGTGAAGAAGCTATTAATGATATTGAATATTTACCAGTAGAAATAGATGTTGATGGACTTGCAAGTAATAAAACATACAAGGTAACATTAAAGAAACCTAGTGGTATTACAGCTATAAGTTCTAAGACATTAACTGTTACTGTAAATGTTGATTCTTCAACAAGTAAGGAAATTCCAAATATTTCTATTGCAACTGAAAATCTAGATAGCAAATATAAAGTACAAGCTTTATCAGAAGCTGATAGTAAAGTAGTTGTTATAGTTAAAGGTAGTCAAGATGTTGTTAATAAAGTTGATGCAAATTCTATCACTGCTTACATTGATCTTAAGGGCTATGGTGTTGGTGAGCATGAAGTAGAAGTTAAGGTTAAGGGTGAAGATTTGAAACTTTCATATACATCTAAGACAAAGAAAGTTAAAGTTAGAATTAGTGAAAAGTAAATCTAAGTGGTTTACTTTTTCTTTTTCGACAAAACTTGTCTTTTTTTGCGCTTTAAAAAATTTTTATATTGGTATATAATATAGTTGCGTGCAGTATAGGGAAGGAGAAATAATGGAAAAAACAAGATTATTAGTGATTGATGATAATAAAGAATTAATCAGTATGATAAAGGAGTATTTTAGTAAACACGCAAGCATTGAGGTTGCAATGGAGGCACATGATGGAGTTGAAGGGTTAAATATAATAGAAAAACAAGCTGATAAATTTGATGTTATGGTACTTGATTTGATAATGCCAAACAAAGATGGAATATCAGTTCTTGAATATATGAAAAAGAAAAATATTGAAAGAAAGACAATTGTTTTAACTTCATATAATACACCAGATATAATAAGAAGAGTATCTGAATTAGGGGTAAATTATTATATTTTAAAACCATTTGAATTATCAGATTTAGAGAAAAGAGTTCTAGAAATAACTGATAATAACAATTACAAATCTAAGAGTATTGATTTATATCGAAATAATTTAGAAAAATCAACGACTAAAATTTTACATGAGTTAGGAATGCCATCTCATATAAAAGGTTATCAATATATAAGAGATGGAATAATGATGCTTTATGAAAGACCAGATGTAATTGGAGGAATTACCAAGGAGTTATATCCAGAAGTAGCCGAAAAGTATTCAACAACAGTATCTAGGGTTGAAAGAGCAATACGTCATGCCATAGAAGTTAGTTGGAATAGAGGCAATTGGCAATTAATGGAAGAAATATTTGGACATAGTGTTGATATTGATAAAGCAAAACCAACTAATTCAGAATTTATTGTAACAATTGCAGATAAATTACGATTAGAATTTAATGAAGCCTCAGCAGTAAAGTAAGACGAGCAGTATTAGTCTTTTTATTTTGCAAATTTTTAAGACTTTTATTGACTAAAATATAAAAAAATAATATACTTATTTTAGAAAATATGTAGGGAGATGACACTTTATGGAACGAAAAATATCTTTATTTTTTACAAAATGGAAAAAAGATCTAATTAGAAAACCATTAGTTGTATATGGACCTAGACAAATAGGAAAAACTTTTACAGTTTTAAAATTTGGAAAAAATGAGTATAAAAATGTTGTTTACTTTAACGCTGATAATAATAAAAGACTACTTGAGATTTTTAAACAAGAAAAGTCGCCTGATAAAATAATAGTCAATTTATCCATTTTATCTGGTGAAACAATTCTACCTAATGATACCCTAATAGTATTTGATAATCTTAATAGTATTGATATAGTTAAAGGAATAAAGTTATTTGGTGGTGGTAACAACCCTTATCATATAATTGCTATAACTTCTAGAAGAGAAAACTTAAATGAATTTAAAGGCGTTGAGTTACAATTCAAATCTATGTATGAAATGGATTTTGAAGAATTTTTGTGGGCACGTGGTGAAAAACAGTTAGCAGATATTATCAGAGAATCTTTTATAAAAAGAAGAACTTGTACTTTCCATCAGGTAGCACTAGATTTATTTTATGATTACTTGAGAATTGGTGGGCTTCCAGAAATTGTTAAAGCTTATTTAGATGGATATAGTGATAGCCAAATAAAAGCCTTAAAACAAAAAACTTTAGATGCTTATATAAAAGAAATTGCTTTAAGCAGTAATTTAATTGATATTCCAAGAGGAATAGAGGTATTATCATCAGTTTCTTTTCAATTACGTAAAGAAAACAAAAAATTTCAATATGGTTTAATTGGTTATGGACGTCGTGCTAAAGAATATGAATCATCAATTAATTATTTAGTTAATAATCAGATAGTTGCAAGAAGTTATAAGATTAGAAATATTAAATCTCCACTTAGTAGTTGTAGAGAAGAAGAAAGTTTTAAATTATATATGTTAGATGATGGACTTCTTTATTCAATGTTAAATGTTACTAAAAAAGAATTTGAAACTGACGAAAATATCAGAGAGACCTTATATGAAAATCATATCGCAAAGACCTTAGTAGAATCAGGATATTCTCTATATTATTATCAATCTCAGGGAAAAGCAGAGGTTAACTTTGTAATTCAAAACCGTATGGGTGAGATTATTCCTTTAGAAATTACTACTAAGTTAATGTCAAAGGCTAAGTCATTATCTGTCCTAATGAAAAAATTCACAGTCAAAGAAGGATATCGTATAACAGAAAATAATTTTTCCACAAAGAAAGATATTAGATATTTACCTATATATGCAATCTTCTGTTTAAATGATAGTAAAATCTAATTACATTAAAAACTAATAAATATAATATCTTTAATTAGTTTTTAGTGTATTTTTTTGTTTGTTCGATTGTAATTATAGAAACTTTGTTCTATAATTAATTTGGGTGGTAGCATGGAGAAAAAAAGGATAATATTTCACGTTGATGTTAATAACGCTTTTTTGTCTTGGACTGCAGTCTTACTTTTAAAAGAAGGATATAATATTGATATTAGAAAAATACCAGCAGTTATAGGTGGAGATGAGAAAAAAAGAAGTGGTATTGTTTTAGCTAAAAGTCCTATTGCTAAAAAGTTTGGAATAGTAACAGCAGAAACTTTGTATTCAGCTAGAAGTAAATGTCCAAATTTAAAAATATTTCCACCAAACTATAATTGGTATTATCAAAAATCAAAGGAGTTTCACGATTTTCTAAAGACATTTACACCTAATGTTTTAAAATATTCAGTAGATGAAGCTTTTATGGATTTTACAGGAACAAGCTATATATATAAGGATTATATAAAACTAGCTTATTATATAAAGGATGAAGTAAAGAAAAGATTTGGTTTTACAGTTAATGTTGGTGTTGCTAATAACATGTTATGCGCTAAGATGGCTAGTGACTTTGAAAAACCAGATAAGGTTCATACCCTTTTTGATGATGAGGTTAAAACAAAAATGTGGCCTCTTCCTATAGAAAATCTATTTATGGTAGGAAGACAAACATCAAAGAAATTAAGAAATTTAAATATTAATACGATTGGTGCTCTAGCAGCTAAAGATATTGATTTTTTGAGATATCATTTTAAGAATCAAGCAGAATTTCTAAAAAATTCAGCTAATGGTATTGATGAAAGTAAGGTTGAACATCAAACATCGAAAAATCAAAGTATAAGTGTTACTGAAACTTTACCAAAAGATGAAGAAGATATTTTAAAACTCAAGAAAGTTCTTTTAAGACAGGTTTCTAATATAAGCAGAGAACTTAGAGAGAAGAAGAAGTATTGTAATGTAGTAGCAATAATCTTTAAAAATAATCAGTTTGAAACTTATTCTAGACAAACTAAGTTATCAAATCCAACAGATAAAACAGAAATTATCTATCAAACAATAATTGAGTTATTAGAAAAATATTGGAAGAAAGATCCGATTAGACTTATAGGGGTTCGTTTAGCAGATTTATGTAATGATAGAAAAACTCAGGTATCCTTATTTGATTTAGAAGAAGAACAAGATGATTCTTCAATTCAAAAGACAATAGATGATATAAATTCTAAATTTGGAAATAATTTTATAATTCCTGCATCACTAGTTGAAAAACAAACTAAAGAAAAGTGATAATAATAATTAGGCTATAAATATTCATTAAAAGAAATTTTTTTGAATAAGTTTTTATGATAGCCTAATTTTTTCTTATAAAACGACAAAAAATGCTTGCAAAATAAGCCAGTAGTGTGCTATAATTTTAACTGTGTGACTGCTTAGATATGCAAGGTTGTCGATACACTAGGTTAAGTTGCTAACTAAGTATTGGGTTATTTGCATGGAGCAAGTCTATACTAGATATAGGCGAAGGGAGGATATATAAATGTCAAAAGCAACAGTTCGTATTCGTTTAAAAGCTTATGATCACAGAGTTTTAGATAATGCGGCTACTAAAATTGTTGAAACAATTAAAAGATCAGGCGGAGAAATTTCTGGACCAGTTCCACTTCCAACTGAAATTGAAAAGTTTACAATTTTAAGAGCTGTTCATAAATATAAAGATTCTCGTGAACAATTCGAAATGCGTACACACAAGAGACTTATAGATATCAAAAATCCAAGTAAGGAAACTATTGATGCGTTAGCTCATTTAGATTTACCAAGCGGTGTTGATATTGATATTAAAACAAAATAATTTAGGAGGATTAGAAAATGAAAGGAATCTTAGGTAAAAAAATCGGAATGACCCAAGTATTTACTAAAAATGGTAAATTAATTCCGGTTACTGTTATTGAAGTAGAACCAAACGTTGTTACTCAAATTAAAACAGTTGAAAAAGATGGTTATGATGCTGTACAACTTGCTACAGGAACTGTAAGAGAAAAAGTTGCAAACAAACCACAATTGGGTCATACAAAGAAAGCAAATACTGAACCTAAGCGCTTCTTAAGAGAAATTAGAGGTATTAATACAAGTGATTATTCATTAGGACAAATCATTTCAGTTGATACTTTTAAAGAAGGGGAAATGGTTGATGTAAGTGGAATCAGTAAAGGTAAAGGATTCCAAGGTGTTATTAAACGTCATAACCAATCTCGTGGTCCTATGGGACATGGTTCTCAATATCATAGAGGTGTTGGTTCACTTGGTACAATGTTACCAATGCATGTTCTTAAAGGTAAAAAAATGCCAGGACACATGGGTAATGTTAAAACAACAATTCAAAATCTAGAAGTTATTTCTATAGATACAGAAAATAACGTAATCCTTGTAAAAGGAAATGTTCCAGGTCCAAAACAATCATTAGTTATCATTCGTACAGCTGTAAAAAATCCTGATGTAGTTAAAACTCCAGCTGACTTAATTACTTATGTAGAAGAAGTTGAAGTTATAGATACACCAGAAGAAAATGCAGAAGCTACTGTTGAAGAAGCAGAAAATGCAGCAGAATAAATCATCACAGGCTAAATAATATGAATAAAAACTATGATAAATAATGTGATGAAAGGAGGAAATGATATGAAAAAAGTAGATTTTTTCAATATAAAAGGTGAAAAAATTAATGATGTTAAATTAAATGAAAATGTATTTGGTGTTACTCCAAATGATAAAGTTTTATATGATGCAATTATTTTAGGACGTGCATCACTTAGACAAGGAACACATTCAACAAAAACTCGTTCAGAAGTTAGTGGTGGTGGAAGAAAACCATGGAGACAAAAAGGAACAGGACATGCTCGTCAAGGTTCAATTAGAGCTGTTCAATGGGTAGGTGGAGGAAGATACGGAACTCCAGTACCTCGCGATTATAGTAAAAAACAAAATCGTAAAGAAAGACAAATTGCTATTAAATCAGCTTATTCTCATAAAGCTTTAGAAAATGCAATTATCGTATTAGAAGAATTAGTTTTAGCAACACCTAAGACTAAAGATTTCAAAAAAGTATTAGAAGCATTAAAAGTTGCTGATAAGAAAGTTTTATTAGTAGTAAATGAATTCGATGAAAATACAATTTTAGCTACTAGAAATTTAGCTAACGTATTCTTAGTTACACCAGAAGAAATTAGTCCACTAGATTTAGTTGGAGCTGATTACTTAGTAGTAACAAAAGATGCTTTAGCAAAAATTGAGGAGGTGCTAGCATAATGCAAGATACTAAATATTTAGAAATTATCAAAGCACCAGTAATTACTGAAAAGAGTCAAATAGCAAAAGAAGCTGGACAATATACTTTCAAAGTTGATCCAAGAGCTAATAAGACTGAAATTAAGGCTGCTATTGAAAAAATATTTGATGTTAAAGTTACATCAATTAAAACAATAAATGAAAAACCTAAAAAAAGAAGAGTTGGTCGTTATACAGGTATGACTAATAGATCAAAGAAAGCTATTGTTACACTTAAGGAAGGCCAAACAATTGATCTTGGTTAAGGAGGATAAAAAATTATGGCAATAAGAAATTATAAACCTACTACACCAGGACGTAGAAAAATGAGTACTTTAGTAAATACTGAAATTACTAAAACTACTCCTGAAAAAAGTCTAGTTGTTACATTAAAGAAAAATGCTGGACGTAATAATCAAGGTAAGATTACTGTTCGTCATCAAGGTGGCGGTGTTAAAAGAAAATATCGTATCATTGATTTTAAAAGAAATAAATTTAACGTACCTGGAGTTGTAGCAAGTATAGAATATGATCCAAATAGAACTGCTAATATTGCATTAATTAATTATGTAGACGGAGAAAAAAGATATATTATCGCTCCAAAGAACTTAGCAGTAGGTATGAAAGTTGAATCAGGAGAAGGAGCTGATATAAAAGTTGGTAATGCATTACCTATTATGTCAATTCCTGTTGGTACTACAATTCATAATATTGAACTTCGTCCAGGAAAAGGTGGAGAATTAGCAAGAAGTGCTGGTTCATCAGCTCAAATCCTTGGTCGTGAAGGAAAATATGTAATGATTCGTTTATCAAGTGGAGAACAAAGAAAAGTTCTTGGAACTTGTATGGCAACAATTGGTGAAGTTGGAAATGAAGACTCATCACTTGTAAAAGTTGGAAAAGCAGGACGTAAACGTCATATGGGAGTTAGACCTACAGTACGTGGATCTGTTATGAACCCTAATGACCATCCACATGGTGGTGGTGAAGGACGTGCACCAATTGGACGTAAAGCACCAGTTACACCTTGGGGTAAACCTGCACTTGGATATAAGACACGTAAGAAAAAACAATCTGATAAGTTTATTGTACGTCGTCGTAATGGTAAATAGGAAAGGATGATAAAGTAATGGCAAGAAGTTTAAAAAAAGGACCTTACGTTTTTGATAGATTACTTAAGAAGGTTCAAGAATTAAATAAGTCTGGAAAAAAAGAAGTTATAAAAACTTGGTCACGTCGTTCTACTATTTTTCCTGATTTTATAGGACACACATTTGCAGTTCACAATGGTAAAGAATTTATCCCTGTTTATGTTACTGAAGATATGGTTGGACATAAACTTGGAGAGTTTGCATTAACTCGTAAATTCGGTGGACATGGTTCAGATAAAAAGAAATAAAATATTGACTAGGAGGAAAAGTAAATGGAAGCAAGAGCAATTGCAAAGATGCTTCGTATTTCACCAATTAGAGCTCGTTTAATATCTGATCTAATTCGTGGTAAGAATGTTAATGAAGCATTAAATATATTAGCAAACGTTAATAATAAAGCTGCTAGAATGACTAAAAAAGTTTTAGATTCAGCAATAGCTAACGCTGTTAATAATAATGGAGCTGACGTTGCTACATTATATGTAAAAGAAGCAAGAGTAGATGCTGGTCCAGTTATGAAACGTCATATGTTTGATTCACGTTCTCATATCGGACACAATAATCACAGAACTAGTCACATTATAATAACAGTGGCTACAAAATAATTAAGGAGGTTACAAGAATGGGACAAAAGGTAAATCCTAATGGACTTAGACTTGGTATCAATAAAGACTGGGAAGCTAAATGGTATTCAAATAAAAAAGATTTCTCTAAATATTTAGATAAAGATATTAAACTTCGTAAATATATAGAAGAAAACTTAAAGAATGCTGGTATTGCTAAGGTTGAAATTGAAAGAAATGCCAAGAGATGTGAAGTTGTAATTCATACTTCTAAACCAGGTGTTATGATTGGCCGTGGTGGAGAAGAAATTGAAAAACTAAAGAAAACATTATCAAAGGTTGCAGATGAAAACGTTCAAATTTCAATCGTTGATATTAAAAAAGTAGATTTAAATGCTCAATTAGTTGCTGATTCAATAGCTAACCAAATTACTAATAGAGCATCATTCCGTATGGCTCAAAAACGTGCTATTAGAAACGCTATGAAAGCAGGAGCTAAGGGAATTAAAACATCAGTATCTGGACGTCTAGGTGGTGCTGATATGGCACGTAGCGAAGGATACACTGAAGGAACTATTCCTCTACATACATTAAGAGCAGATGTTGATTATGCTACAAGTGAAGCTGATACAACATTTGGTAAAATTGGTGTAAAGGTATGGATCTATAAAGGAGAAATCCTAAATTCAAAAAAGGCTAAAGGAGGTAATTAATATGTTAATACCGTCAAGAACAAAGCATCGTCGTGTGCATAGATTACCTTACGAAGGAAAGTCAAGAGGAAATACAACATTAAGCTTTGGTGAATATGGTCTTCAAGCAAAAAGTGGTGCTTGGATTACTGCTAACCAAATTGAAGCTGCCCGTGTTGCTATGACTCGTTATATGAAACGTGGTGGTAAAGTTTGGATTAATATATTCCCACACATGCCACTAACTAAAAAACCAATTGGTACTCGTCAAGGTAAAGGTAAAGGTAATGTTGAAGGATGGGTTGCTGTAGTTAAAGAAGGAAAAATCATGTTCGAAATTTCTGGAGTTAGCGAAGAAGTTGCTCGTGAAGCATTAAGATTAGCATCACACAAATTACCAGTTGCCACAAAATTTGTAAAGAAAGAAAATGGTGGTGAATAAAATGAAGGTTAAAGAAATTAGAGAATTATCTACTGAAGAAATTCAAGCTAAATTAGTAGAAACAAAAAAAGAACTATTTAATTTACGTTTTCAACAAGCAACAGGTAATCTTGAAAAGCCTTCAAGAATTAGAGATTTAAGACACACCGTTGCTAGAATGAAAACTGTTCTTAAAGAACGCGAAGTAAATGAATAGGAGGATGTATATGGAAAAAGCGATTAAAAAAGAATTAGTTGGTAAAGTAGTTAGTGCTACTAACAATAAAACTATTACCGTTTTAGTTGAAAGTTATAAAAATCATCCATTATATCATAAAAGAGTTAAAAGCTCTAAAAAGTATTGTGTTCATGATGAAACAAATAAAGCAAAAGTAGGAGATGTAGTTCGTATCGTATCAACAAGACCAATTTCAAAAACTAAACATTTCTACTTAAAAGAAATTGTAAAAGAAGCAGTAATTATTTAATTGCTTAGGTGAGGAGGAATAATTTATGTTACAACAAGAAAGTCGTATGAAGGTTGCTGACAACTCTGGAGCACGTGAATTATTAGTAATTCGTGTACTTGGTGGTAGTCATGTTAAAACTGGAAATATTGGTGATGTTGTAGTTGGTACTGTTAAAAATGCAATACCTAACTCAAACATGAAAAAAGGAAAAGTTGTAAAAGCAGTTATCGTTCGTAGCCGTCAAGGTGTTCGTCGTGAAGATGGAAGTTATATTAAGTTCGATGACAATGCTTGTGTCATTATAAAGGATGACAAGAGTCCAGTAGGAACTCGTATTTTTGGACCAGTTGCAAGAGAACTTCGTGATAAAGATTATATGAAAATAGTATCTTTAGCAAAAGAAGTACTATAAGAGGAGGATAATATGAACTTAAAAGTTGGAGATAAAGTTGTAGTTATCACTGGTTCTGATAAAGGAAAAGAAGGAAAAATTATTAAGACACTTAGAGCAGAAAACAGAGTAATAGTTGAAGGTGTTCATATTGTAAAGAAACATCAAAAAGCTAATGGTCAAAACTCTGGTGGAATTGTTGAAGTTGAAGCACCAATTCATGCATCTAATGTAATGATTATTGATCCTAAATCTAAGAAAAGAACTAGAATAGGACATACAACAGATAAAAATAATAAAAAAATAAGAATAGCAAAAAAATCAAACGAAAAGCTTGATTAATTGAAAGGAGGGTAACTTATGAACCGCCTAAAAGAAAAATACTTAAATGAAGTTGTTCCAAGTTTAATGAATAAATATAATTATAAATCAGTAATGGAGGCTCCTAAACTAGAAAAAATAGTTATTAATATGGGAGTTGGAGATGCTACATCAAATTCTAAATTATTAGATGCAGCAGTAGCTGACTTAGCTAAAATCTCTGGACAAAAACCAGTAGTTACTAAAGCTAGAAAATCAATTGCTGGGTTTAAAGTAAGAGAAGGTCAATCAATTGGATGTAAAGTTACATTAAGAGGAGAAAATATGTATAACTTTATGGATAAATTAATTTCAATTGCATTACCTCAAGTTCGTGACTTTAGAGGAGTTTCTCCTCGTGCATTCGATGGAAGAGGAAACTATACAATGGGAATTAAGGAACAATTGATTTTCGCTGAAATAGATTATGATGAAGTTGTAAAAGTTCGTGGTATGGATATCGTGTTCGTTACAACAGCAAAAACTAATGAGGAATCATTTGACTTATTAAATGGACTTGGAATTCCTTTTAGAAAGTAATTGGAGGGTAAAATGGCAAGAAAAAGTATGAAAATTAAAGCTAATAGACCACAAAAGTTTAAAGTACGTGAATATACTAGATGTTCTCGTTGTGGTAGACCACATGCAGTTATGAGCAAGTTTGGTATATGCCGTATTTGCTTTCGTGAATTAGCTTATAAAGGACAAATACCAGGAATAAAAAAATCAAGTTGGTAATTGGAAAGGAGGATATAAATTATGGCAGTAGTTACAGATACAATTGCAGATATGTTAACTCGTATTCGTAATGCTAACCAAATGCGTTATGAAGAAGTTAAAGTTCCTGCATCAAAAGTAAAAGAAGAAATTGCTAGAATTTTAAAAGAAGAAGGATTTATTAAAGATTACAAGTTAGAAAAAGATAATGTTCAAGGAACTCTAGTATTAAGTTTAAAATATACTGAAAAACGTGAAAGAGTTATAACTGGACTTAAGAGAATTTCCAAACCAGGACTTCGTGTATATGCGAAAAATGATGAAATTCCTAAAGTGTTAAATGGATTAGGAATCGCAATTATTTCTACATCTAAAGGAATTATGACAGATAAGGAAGCTCGTAAACAAAATATAGGTGGGGAAGTTCTAGCTTATATTTGGTAATTATAAAATATAAGGAGGTGTCAAGATGAGCCGTATTGGAAATAGAATAATAACAATTCCTGAAGGAGTTACAGTAACTTTAGAAAATAATGAAGTTGTTGTAAAAGGACCAAAGGGTGAATTAAAACAAGTAATGTTAAAAGATATTACTATGAAACAAGAAAACAATGAAATTATCTTAGAACGTAAAAATGAAGCTGCTAAAGCTATGCATGGAACAATGAATGCATTAATTTCAAATATGATTACTGGAGTAACTAAAGGTTACGAAAAAGCTCTTGAAATTATTGGTGTTGGTTATCGTTTCAATGTTCAAGGTAAAAAGTTAACTATTAATGCTGGTTATTCTCATCCAGTAGAAATGGAAGTTCCTGAAGGTCTTACAGTTGAATCTGTAAGCAATACTGAAATTACAGTAAAAGGAATTGATAAAGTATTAGTTGGTGAATTTGCTGCTAATATTAGAAAAGTTAGAAAACCTGAACCATATAAAGGTAAAGGAATTCGTTATAAAGATGAACATATTATTCGTAAAGAAGGAAAGAAAGCTGCTTAAGGCAAGTAGATAGAAGGGAGAAAATAAAATGATAAAAAAACAATCTCGTAATAGTATGCGTATTGTACGTCATGAAAGAATTCGTTCTTCAATTAAAGGAACAGCTGAAGTACCAAGATTATGTGTTTTCCGTTCAAATACTGGAATTTATGCACAAATAATTGATGACGAGGCTAAAACTACTCTTTGTTCTGCTTCAACACTTGATAAGGATTTAAAACTTAAAAATACAAAGAATATTGAAGCAGCTAAAGCTGTTGGAGAAGCAATCGCTAAGAAAGCTTCAAAAGCAAAAATTAAAAAGGTAGTATTTGATAGAGGTGGATATCTTTATCATGGTCGTGTAGCTGCTTTAGCAGATGCTGCACGTGAGAATGGATTAGAATTCTAATAGGAGGTTATTATGCAAAGAAAGGCACAAGAAAAAGACAAGACTTTAGAAGAATTAGTAATTGATGTTAAAAGTGTTGTTAAAGTTAACAAAGGTGGACGTCAAAGAAGATTCTCTGCTACAGTTGTTGTTGGAGATAGAAAAGGTCGTGTTGGATTAGGTATTGGTAAAGCTAACGAAGTACCTGATGCAATAAAAAAAGCTATTCAAGATGCTAATAAGAACATCGTTAAAATACCTTTAATTGATGGAAGAACAGTTGCTCATGAAGCTATTGGAACTAGTGGAGCTGCAAGAGTTATTATTAAACCTGCAAAAGCTGGTACTGGTGTAATCGCTGGTGGATCTGTTCGTGCTGTTCTTGAATTAGCAGGAATTCGTGATATTGTTTCAAAGTCCCTTGGAGCAAGAACAAAATTAAATATGGCTAGAGCTGCAGTTAATGCATTAGCATCAATTAAAACACCAGAAGAAGTTGCTGCATTACGTGGTAAAACAGTAGAGGAGATATTAGGATAATGAAGTTACATGAATTAGAGAAAAATATCGGAGCTAAACAAAGCAAAAAACGTGTAGGTCGTGGACCAGGAAGTGGACTTGGAAAAACTTCTGGAAAAGGACAAAAGGGACAAAAAGCACGTAGTGGTGGTAGTATTAATCCAGTATTCGAAGGTGGACAATTACCATTATATAGAAGACTTCCAAAAAGAGGTTTCTCAAACTACTTATTCAAAACTGAATATGCAGTTATCAATGTTGAAGATTTAAATGTATTCGATAACGGTACAGTTGTTACTCCAGCATTATTAAAAGAAAAAGGAATAATTAAAAAACAATTAAAGGGTATTAAAGTATTAGGAAATGGTAAATTAGAAAAGAAATTAACTATTCAAGCTAATAAATTTTCTACTAGTGCTTTAGAAAAGATCAAAGAAAGCGGAAGTAAAGCTGAGGTGATCTAGGATGTTTAAAACCATGAAGCAATTATTCACTCCTACAAATAAAGACTTACGTCATAGAATTTATTTTACACTTGGTGCTTTAATGATTTTTATTCTAGGAATATCAATTCGTGTTCCTGGAACTGAAGATTTAAGTGAAAATTTAAGTTTCCTTGAATTATTAAACACTATGGGTGGAGGAGCTTTGAAGAATTTTTCAATATTTGCTTTAGGTGTTATGCCTTACATTACTGCATCAATTATAATGCAGCTATTACAAATGGATATTATTCCATATTTTACAGAATTAAGTAAACAAGGTCCAACAGGACGTCAAAAATTAAATACAATAACAAGATATATGGGTATAGCTTTTGCCTTTATAGAAGGTTATGCATTCGCATTTGCTTTCATTGGTAAAAATGGAAATCCAATGGAATACTTATATATATCAACAGTATTAACTGCTGGTACATCATTCTTGTTATGGTTGGGTGATCAAATCACTCAAAAAGGTAT
This sequence comes from bacterium, assembly GCA_030531905.1. Classification (GTDB taxonomy): domain Bacteria; phylum Bacillota_I; class Bacilli_A; order RF39; family UBA660; genus UMGS995. The sequence goes on from JAUNMG010000013.1 coordinate 28,015, forward strand.
TGGTAATGGTACAAGTTTAATTATCATGGCTGGTATTATTGCTACATTACCTCAAATGTTCGTAACAGCTTTCCAAAGCTTAGTTACATTTGATACAGTTCAAGTGGCTGCACTTGGTATTACTAAGTTTATACTATTTGTAATTGTATATTTCTTAGTTGTAATTGGAATGATTTATGTTCAAGAATCAGAAAGAAGAATTCCTATTCAATATGCTAATAAATCAACATCAGCATATGGAAATGCAGGACAATCTTTCATGCCAATTAAGATTAATACAGCAGGAGTTATTCCAGTAATTTTTGCATCAAGTTTAATTTCTATTCCAGGAATTATAGCAAGAGTAGTAAAGAATGAAGCATTCTCAGTATTTGTTTCTAAATACTTATCTTATACTACACCAGTTGGTTTCTTAATATATGTTATACTAATATTCTTATTTGCATATTTTTATACATTTATTCAAGTTAAACCAGAAGAGTTTGCTAAAAACTTGAAAGAAAATGGTGGATACATTCCAGGTATTAGACCAGGTGATGATACTCAAAAATATTTAGTTAAAATCTTATCAAGATTAACTGTTTTAGGAGCTGTATTCCTAGTAATAATTGCAGGTATTCCAATTCTATTTTCTAATTTCACAAGTATGCCTACAACTGTTTCAATCGGTGGTACTGGTTTATTAATCGTTGTTGGAGTTGCGCTTGAAACTTACAAACAATTAGAAGGTAGTCTACTTGCAAGAAATTATAAGCGAGGATATAGAAGATAATGAAGAATATAATGTTTATTGCTCCACCTGCTGGAGGAAAAGGTACTCAAGCTGAAATTATTGAAGCTAAGTACCATATTCCACATATTTCTACTGGTGATATCCTAAGAGATATAGCAGAAGAAAATAGTGAATTAGGACAATATGTTGCTGAAGTTCTATCTAGTGGAGAATTAGTTAAGGATGAAATAACCGATAAGCTAATTGAAAATCGTCTAAGAAAAGCTGATTGTAAAAATGGTTTTATAATAGACGGTTTTCCAAGAAATATTGATCAAGCACTTCGCTATGATCATATTTTAAAAAGATTAGGCTATGATATTGGTGCAGTCCTATTAATTAATATCGAAAAGAAAACATTAGAAAAAAGGGTAATTGGTAGAAGAGTATGTGAAGATTGTGATGCTGTATTCAATATCAATATTGAAGATAGTAAGCCACAAGTTGATTCCATATGTGATAATTGTGGAGGAAGACTTTATCAAAGAAATGATGATAATTTAGAAGCATTTGAAAATAGATATAGTCTTTATTTAGAAAAAGTTACACCAATTATAGAACATTATAAAAATTTAGGTGTTTTATATGAAATAGATGGTAATAAACCAAAAGAAGATGTAACAAAACAAATTGAGAGTATTATTGGGGATGATCATAAGTGATTACTTTAAAAAGTAAGAGAGAAATTGAATTAATGAGAATTGCTGGTAATATAGTTTACAAAACTCATAAATATTTAGAACCATTTTTAAAGCCAGGTATTACTACTCAAGAAATTGATGATTTAGCAGATAAGTATATTAGAAGTTTAGATGCTACTCCATCATGTAAAGGGTATGAAGGTTTCCCAGCTGCTATATGTATTTCTGTAAACGATGAAGTTGTTCACGGTATTGCTAGTCAAAGAAAGCTTGAAGAAGGTGACATAGTAACACTTGACATTTGTGCATGTTATAAAGGTTACCATGGTGATTCAGCTTGGAGCTATGCTGTTGGTAATATTGATGAAGAAAAAGCTCATTTAATGAAATATACAGAAGAAGCTTTGTTTGCTGGTCTTAATGAAGTAAAACCTGGAAACAGAATTGGTGATATTGGCTATGCAGTTTCAGCACTTGCTAAAGAACATGGTTTAGGTGTTGTAAAGGAATTGTGTGGTCATGGTATAGGTACTGATTTACACGAAGATCCTGACGTTCCAAATTATGGGTTAAAACATACTGGAGTAAAATTGAGAGAAGGTATGGTTATAGCAGTTGAACCTATGTTAACTGCAAAGAGTCCAAGTATTGAAATCTTAGATGATGACTGGACAATAGTAACTAGAGATCATCATCCTGCTGCACACTTTGAACATACAGTGGTAGTAACGAGTGATGGTTATGAAATCTTGACAGGAGAGTGGAAAGATGGCTAAAGAAGATACAATTGAAGTAGAAGGTAAAGTCCTTGAGATAATACCTGGTGGTAAATTCAAAGTTCAATTAGAGAACGGACACATTATAGAAGCCCACGTTTCTGGTAAAATACGAATGCACTATATTCGTATCTTAGCAGGGGATACTGTAATGGTCGAATTATCACCATATGACTTAACACGTGGGCGTATTACCTATCGTAAATAGTAGGAGGGATAAGAATGAAAGTAAAAGCATCAGTTAAACCAATTTGTGCAAATTGTAAAGTAGTAAAGCGTAAAGGAAAAATAAGAATTATTTGTAGTAAAAATCCAAAGCATAAACAAAGACAAGGATAATTAATAGGAGGTGTAGATAAATGGCACGTATTAAAGGTGTAGACATTCCAAATGATAAACATATTGTTATTTCGTTAACTTATATTTATGGTATTGGAAGAAGTTTAGCAAAAGAAATTTGTGAAAATGCAGGTGTTGAACCTACTAAAAAAGCAGGAGATATCACTCAAGAAGAATTAATTAAATTACGTGATGAAATTAATAAGCATTTAACTGAAGGTGATTTACGTCGTGAAGTTAACATGAATATTAAAACTAAGATGGAAATTAATTCATATGAAGGTTCTCGTCACAAAAAGGGATTACCTGTTAGAGGACAAAGAACAAACCGTAATGCTAGAACTCGTAAGGGTAAAGGTAAGACTGTCGCAAATAAGAAGAAAGTATAGTAATTAAAAGTTAAATAAAAATAATGAGGAGGTTATAATTATGGCTTACAAGACAAGAAAGAAAAAAGTCAAAAAGAATGTTCCAGAAGGTGTTGCACATATTCACTCAACATTTAACAACACAATTACAACAATTACAGATAAAGATGGTAATGCAATTAGCTGGGCATCAAGTGGAGCACTAGGATTTAAAGGTAGTAAAAAATCAACTCCATTTGCTGCAGGTATGGCAGCAGAAGCTGCAGGAAAAGCTGCATATGATATCGGTATGCGTAAAGTTGAAGTATATGTTAAAGGATTAGGTCCAGGACGTGAAACTGCTATTCGTTCACTTCAAACAGCAGGACTTGAAGTAACAGCAATCTATGATGTTACACCAATACCACATAATGGATGTCGTCCACCAAAACGACCACGTGGTTAATTAAAGGGAGGTTAGTAATATATGTTACAATTTGAAAAACCAATTTATAAAATAACAGATTCAGTAGAAAGTAATTTTTATGGCAAGTTTGAACTTGAACCATTAGAAAGAGGATTTGGTACTACTTTAGGTAATGCTTTAAGAAGAGTTATGTTATCATCTCTTCCTGGTAGTGCTATTAGTAGTATTAAAATAGATGGTGTTCTTCATGAATTCCAAACAATTGAAGGAGTATATGAAGATGTAACAACTATTATCTTAAATTTAAAAGGTGTAGTGTTAAAGAATCATTCTAATGAAGCAAAAGTTGTTAGAATTAACGCTGATAAAGAAGGAGTAATTACTGCTGGGGATATTGAACATGATGCTGATATCGAAGTAATTAATCCTGATAAAGTTATTGCAACTTTAGCTAATGGTGGTCACTTAAGTATGGAAATGACTGTTACAAATGGTCGTGGATATGTTAAGAGTGAAGAAAATAAGAGATTATATGACTTAAAGAAAGCAGGAGTTATTGCAATAGATTCATTATATTCTCCAATTGAAAGAGTATCATATGAAGTTGGAAATGCTCGTGTTGGTCAAGATGAAAGTTATGATAAATTAACTATGAATGTATGGACAAATGGTTCTATTAAACCAGAAGAAGCTATCGCTTTAGCATCTCGTATTTTAATTGAACACTTTGAAGTACTTACAGATTTATCATCAATAGCAGATGCTACAGGAATGATGATTGAAAAAACTGAAGATCCAACAGTAAAAGCTTTAGAAACATCTATTGAAGATTTAGATTTCTCAGTAAGAGCTTATAACTGTTTAAAAAGAGCTGGTATTCATACTTTACAAGATCTTGTTAATAAGAGCGAAAATGATATGATGAAAATCCGTAATCTAGGTAAGAAGTCTCTAAAAGAAGTTCTTGATAAGATTAGAGATATGGGATTAGTTTTACGTGATGATGATTAAAAGAGGAGGAAATAATTATGGCATATAGAAAATTAGGTAGAGACAACAAACATAGAAGAAGTATGCTTGCTACATTAACTAAGCAAGTAATCGTTAATGAATCAATTAACACTACTGAAACAAGAGCTAAAGAAGTTCGTAAGTTTGTTGATAAAATGATTACTTATGGTAAAAAAGGTGATCTAGTTTCTCGCCGTAAAGCATTAGCTTTCTTACATAATGATAAGAAAGTTGTTGATAAAATATTCAATGAATTAGCACCACGTTATCAAAATCGTAATGGTGGTTATACACAAATCTTAAAATTAGATGAAAGACGTGGAGATGGATCATTAATCGTTATGTTAAAATTAATGGATGGTGATTCACAAGCAAAATAAGACAGATTTCTGTCTTTTTTTGTTTTTCTTCCATTTTTTTGATATACTTAAATTAGATATAGGAGAGTGATTACAATGTCAGAAAACAGTATTTATATCGATGAAAAAACTGGTAATGCTATTTTTGCAAAGAAAAAAGAAAATGGTAGTTATAGTTTCTATGGAACTAGAAAAAATGATGATGGCAGTTTTTGTATAAACGAGCTTGAACCAATAAATGATATTTTTGACTATATTGAACAAAATGACATAGATGTAAAAATCCTTTCAAAAAAAGATGCAAGTGTAGGTGGAAAGAATGGAAAGTAATGATAAAGATTTATATCAAGAATGTGATGATATCGTAGATAATATCCTAAATAATTATGCATCATATTCTAACGATGAAAAATTAAGAAAACTTTATATTGAAGTTGGAAAACTATTATCTAAAAGTCCTGTTTTCTTTTATGAAAGAGATCCAGAAAAACAAAAGGAAATTTATGATAATTATAAAATAATTAAGAATAGAGAAGTTGTTTGTAAAAGTGTTGTTTTTCTATTTTGCAATTTAGCTAAAAAACTTGATTTAAAGTGTCGTCCGATAGAATGTGATGATATAGAAAATATTAATTTTAATCACTGGGCGTTAGTATATGAAAATGAAGGTAAAAAATACTTAATTAATCCTATTCCCGATTTTTATAGAGTTCAAATGAACTCATCTACTAAAAGTTTTTGTCATACAGAAGATTATAAATTTTATCAAGATGAAAAGTTTGATAGTATGAGTGATGAATATTTAAGACAAATAGATAAATCAATTGGTTATTTAAAAAATGATTGTTATACTGATGAATTATTTGAAAAACTTAGTGAAGAAATGCAATCTGGTTTGGGTACATTTATTGTTAGAACTAGCAATTATTATCAAGAATATTATCTAAAACTATTAGATTTAATTGATGATAACAAGTTAAGTATTGAAGAGAAAATGACTGAGATTGAAAAAATAGATATAAATTATGATAAAAATAAACCAATTATTGAAGAAACATTACAAAAGAAAATAATCAGTCAAAAAATGAAAAAAGCTATTCACGGAGGTGCATATAAATCTTTAAGAAATACGGATTCTGATATGAACAAATCCCGTTATGGTGCTGATTTTGTTGGGAGTATGGATGTTACAAATTTAAAAGAAATGAAAAGAGATATTTTATTGTATAAATTTAATTATCTTATGAAATGTATTCCTAAATATACGACCGATTTGACTGGTTATATTGAAAATAAAAATTTCATGGATGAACTAAGTAAAATGTTTTTTAAATCTTCAATGGAAAGAGAATGTATACACAGGCATACTGTTGTTCAAGGAAAGGATGATGGTACGAATAATTATTATTTAATGTTTGCGATTAAGGATTCAGAGGAAGATAATAGTTATTATTGTTTTTATGATCATAAAAGCAAAACTTTCGAAATGCCTCTTGAACCAATTTCATTTATGATGGAACATAAAATGTCACCACTAAAGAATAGTTCTTTAAATGAAAAGATAGCTAATGAATATAGAACTAGTGCATTGGCTGTTAATACACATTTTATACTTGATAGTGTTGGTATTAAAAAGTAGTTATAAACTACTTTTTTGTTAGCATTTTTTTTGATATAATAAAGAAAAAGAGGTGATTAATGATGAAGGCCTTAATTACAGGAGCAAGTAGTGGAATTGGACTTGAATGTGCTAAATATTTAGCTAGTAAGAAAATAGAAGTTATTTTAGTTGCAAGAGATAGAGAAAAGTTAGAAACTATTCAAAAGACTTTACCAACAAAAACAACTATAATTGTAATGGATTTAAGTAATGAACAAAAGGTTAAAGAACTATGTGCACTTCTTAAGAATGAATCTATAGATATTTTAATAAATAACGCTGGATTCGGTTCATTTGGTAATTTTATAGAAACAGAATTAAACAGAGATTTAGAGATGATTGATACTAATATAAAAGCTGTTCATATCTTAACTAAATATATTTTAAAAACAATGAAATTAAGAAATAGTGGTTATATTCTTAATGTTTCTTCATCAGCATCTTTTATGCCTGGTGGACCATTAATGAGTACATATTATGCTACTAAATCATATGTTTCAAGTTTAACTAAAGCAATTAATTATGAACTAAAAAAAGAAAAAAGTAAAGTAGTTGTTTCAGTTTTATGTCCTGGACCAGTTGATACTAATTTTAATAATGTAGCAGGAGTAAAGTTCGGAGTTAAACCACTATCTGCAAAGTTTGTCGCAAGATATGCAATTGATGAAATGTTAGATAAACATAAAATGCTTATTATTCCAGGTAAGAAAATGAAATTAGCAAAATTTTTCAGTAGATTTGTATCAGAAAAATTTTTATTAAAAATAACTTATAAAATACAAAGAAATAAGAAATAGGAATGATACTACATGAATGAAGTACTACAAGTAAAAAATTTAAATTATAAAGCCTTGTTTAAAGACTTAAACCTAACTATTTATGAAAATACCATAAACTTAATTACAGGTTCTAATAATTGTGGTAAAACGACATTTATCAAAATATTAAGTGGTTTAATTGATACTGAAAAGTCTGTTTTTTATCAAAAAAAAGATATAAGTAAGTTAAAATCCAAGGAGTTAGCGACTACTTTTTCACAAGTGATCTTTACTAATAATTTTAATTTTCATTTTTTAAATTTAGATCAAGAAATTCTTTTTTATTTAGATAAAACTGATTTATCTGTTTCTGAAAAAAAGATGAAATATAGACATTTGGTAAAACTATTTGACTTGGAAATGTTTTTATATGAAGATATAAATAGATTAGACTATTATACAAAAATTAAAATTTTAGTTTTACTTGCGACTATATCTTCTCCCAAAATTCTCTTTTTAGATAATGTATTAGACAATCTAGAAGAAAAAGAAGGATTAGAAATTATTAATACTTTGAAAAAAATAGGTGGAATGACTGTTATTATAAGTTCAAGTAGTCTTAATTTGGCTCTTAGTTGTGATTATATTCATGTCTTAAGTAAATCTAATTTTATTTTATCCGATACTACTATGGAAGTGTTGAAAGAAGACAGCCTTCTAAATAAAATTGGTTTAACTCTACCATTTATGGTTGATTTATCACTTAAATTAAAATACTATGATTTAATAGATGATGTTGAACTTGATATGAATAGGATGGTTGATAAATTATGGAAATAACTTTTGAAAGTAAATTTAAATTAAAAAGTAATCAAATAATTGGGCTTATAGATAAGAATCGATATTTTATCAATTATTTAGAAAAAATAGGTTTTACAAAGAATAATATTGTTGTTGATAAAAAGAAAGTATTAATAAAAGAACTTGGTAGCTTTAAAAAGAAAATAAGTATTATAAACAATTATTTAAATGATACTTTAGATCTAACTGTGTATCAACATATGAAATATATTATTTTTACAGATATGTTAGATTTGAAAAATTACAAGAAAAAAATTTATGACTCTTTAAAAATTATTGGTTATCAAGAAAGTTATTTAGATAAGAAAATAAATTCTTTATCTAAAACTGAGAAACAATGGATAAGTTTTGCGATAGGATTGCTTTCTAATCCTGATATGATTGTTTTAGATAACTTTTTTAAATCATTTGATTTGAAAAATACTAAGAAGATGATGAGACTTTTAACACAATTAACAGAACAATATAATAAGATTGTTGTTATTTATGAAAATAGTTCTGATATTATTTATTCTTTATCTAAATATACTTTTATTATAAAAAACAGTGAAGTTTTAATAGAAGGCGATACTAAAGATATATTTAGTAATAACATGAACTATTTATTAACTAATGGTGTAGAAATACCTAAAACGGTAGAATTTTCTTATCTAGTAAATGAAAAGAAAAAAGTAAGATTAGGATACTTTAAGGATGTTAGGGATTTAATAAAAGATATATATAAAAAAGTTTAGGTGATAAAATGAGATTTTTAATATGTTTTTCATATGATGGTTCTAATTATTCTGGTTATCAGATACAACCAGGATTAAATACAATTCAACAGTGTTTAGAAGATGCAGTATATAAAGTTAATAATAGTATTAAAAGAAGTGTTCATTCATCAGGAAGGACAGATAAACATGTTCATGCTTTAAGACAACATGCTCATGTTGACTTAGATATTGATATAACTCCTAAAAAATTAAAAAGAGCTTTAAATAGTAATTTGCCCGATGATATTCATGTTATTGATGTATTAGAAGTATCAGATGAATTTCATGCTAGATACAACGTTTCTTCTAAAGAATATAAATATTATTTGAATATGGGTGAATATAATCCAATTGAAAGAAATTATGTTTTTCAATATAATTATGATCTTGATGTAGAAAGAATGAAGGATGCTATAAAGGTATTTTTAGGGGAACATGATTTTAGAGCTTTTGTTACTGATAATAAAGAGAAAGAAAATTGTGTAAGAACCATTACAACTGCTGATATTGATATTTTACCTGATAAAAAAATTGTTTTCACTTTTAAAGGAACTGGTTTTTTACGTTATCAAGTAAGAAATATGGTGGGTATTTTAATTAAAGTTGGAGAAGGAAAAATATCCACAGAAGATGTGGAAAAAATATTGTTGAGTAAAGAAAGAGGCTCTTTATCAAAAACAGCACCAGCTAATGGTCTATATTTAGTTGATGTTAAATATAATAATATTGAATTTTAGTTATAAAACTATTGCAATTTAATAGTTTTTTTAGTATAATGATAACTGGTACATTCAAATATCCCCACATAAATTGAGTCCTGGGAAAACTCGATTTAAGTAAAAGGAGAAAAAATTATGAAAAGTTATATGCAAAAAAAAGAAACAGTAGAACGTAAGTGGTATGTTATTGATGCTGAGGGTAAACCTCTAGGTAGAGTAGCAAGTTTAGCTGCAGTATATTTACGTGGTAAAAACAAACCTACATATACACCACATATTGATTGTGGAGATAATATTATTATTATCAATGCTGAAAAAGTATTATTAACAGGTAATAAGGAAAATAACAAGATGTATTATAATCATTCTATGTATTTAGGAGGATTAAGAGAAAGAACAGCTAAAGAAATGAGAGAAAGATATCCAGAAGAGATGGTAGAAAGAGCCGTAAAAGGAATGTTACCACATAACAGATTAGGACGTCAAATGTATAAGAAATTACATGTATATACTGGATCAGAACATAAGCACGAAGCTCAAAAGCCAGAAGTGCTTGAGGTTAAGTAGGAGGTTTAAAGTATGGCAAAAGATAAGAAAAATGTTTATACTGGTACTGGACGTAGAAAGACAAGTGTTGCACGTGTTAGTCTAACTTCAGGAACAGGTAAAATTACTATTAATGGACATGATGTAAATGAATATTTTCCTAATAAATTATTAGTTCTTGATTTATGTCAACCATTAGATATCACAAATACAAGAGAAATGTTTGATGTTACTATCGTAGTTAAAGGTGGAGGTCTTTCAGGACAAGCAGGAGCAAGCCGTTTAGGAATTTCTCGTGCATTACTTGATTATGACAAAACAACACCAGCTGACTCTGAAAATAGTTTCCGTAAAACATTAAAGGTTGCTGGATTTATTACTAGAGATGCTCGTAAGAAAGAACGTAAAAAACCAGGTTTAAAGAAAGCACGTCGTGCACCACAATTCTCAAAACGTTAATCTACAAAGTTTCGAAGACATATTTATATATGTCTTTTTTTGTTTGTTAACATATAATAAATTAGGTGATATTATGCTTATTGAATTATTTAAAAAGGTTTTATTTGTCGCAATAGTCATTAGTACAATTTCATGTTCTTTTATTCAAAAGACAAAAAGTGGATTTAAAAGTAGTAAATTTTTAGTGTTTTATAGTTTTATAATAAACATGGTTATAAGTATTTTATTTTGTAAAAGTTTTACTGACTTTGATATAGGTTATAGTATTTGGGTGGGATTCTTTTCTTTTATTGGAGCAGATACTATATTTAAAACATTAGAGGGTAAAATTAGTTCTTACAGTGATTTGAAAATAAGTAATAAAGCTAGTTGATAGCTTTTTTTGATTTATAAGAAATAAAATTAATTCCATAATTACTCATATTAGTTAGTCATTCATAAGGAGTATATATAATGATTACAAAAAATACAAGTGTTGTTATACAATTGATGTGAAACAACAATATATTTCTATTAAAATCGTTAAGCTGAATATTAGTCAATGATGTGAAACATAATTTTTTATAAATGACTTGGTCGTAAG
>JAUNMG010000042.1 GCA_030531905.1 bacterium
AACAACAAAAGGGATATATGCCAAGGCATTATCCCCTTTTGTCTACAGACTGAAATAAGCCATATAAATATGGCTTATTTTTATTTAGTTCTCTAATTCAATAGTATCGCCTGCAAATGAAGAAAGTGTAGCCTTCATATTGTCAATATAGAAGACCTCAAAGATACCGTCATCAACACTATACATATGCTTTAAATCTGGATTAGCCTCTAACATTGCGCTTTTTGCTTCAATAGTATTATCAACTACTGCATTACCAGTGATTCTTATCCACTTATCACCGTTAAAACCTGATACAGCAATGCTAGGGTTATTAGTAATTTGTTTAAACATATCTTTTTGATTATTAGTTGCAAGATATACTCTTCCTTTAAATTCAACAGTGGCACCAATTGGTCTAACTCTTGCTTCTCCTTCTTCTACTGTTGCTAAATAATAAACTTTTATTTCATTTAAAAAGTCAACTACTTTACTCATATTTTCCCTCCATTAATAATTATCTAATACAAATATTTTTATATATCGTGTGATATAATTATAAAAATATATTAATGTAGAAACAAGTACTGAAAGAAATTAACTAAGTAAGGATAAGCTAACTATAATACAAAGAACTATATTATAGATAACAGTGAGTTTTATTAAAGTTATAAAAACCATGTAAAGCGGAGATGGTAATGTATAATAGTTTCTGTTATACATTATTGTGAAGAAACGAAAGGAGAAAATTATGAACAGACATAAAGTTATGGATGTTTTAGAAGAGGCTATTAAAATAGGAAAATCAGTTATATCGAAAGGGAATGTTGCTACATATATTCCGGAACTTGCTAAGGCGGATAAGAACAAACTAGGAATCTGTTTGCATACAGTAGACGGAAACTTTTATAACATTGGGGATTATGAGGATCGTTTTACTATACAGAGTATTTCTAAGGTTATTACTCTTTGTAAAGTATTAGAGGAATTTGGAGCAGAGCATGTGTTTAAATTTGTGGGAATGGAACCATCTGGGGAAGCTTTTAATTCATTGGTAGAGTTAGACCTTAAACATAACAGACCATTTAATCCCATGATAAATTCAGGTGCTATTACTGTTGCAAGTATGCTGCTGGAAAAGTGTTCGTTTGAAGATATGGTAAGGTATACCCAAAAAGTATGTCTGGATGATAAAATTAGTATAGATATGGCAACTTTTGAGTCTGAAATGGCTCACAGTTCCAGAAATCGCGCAATCGCATATCTGCTTGAAAGTAAAGGAATTATAAAAGCTAATGTAGAGGAGAGTCTTATATTTTATACACAAATGTGCTCGCTAACTGTTTCTGCAAAAAGTCTAGCTAATTTTGGACTTATTTTAGCTACTGATGGAGTAAACCCAGAAAATGGAGAAAGATTGATTAGCAGTTGGGTTGCCAGAACTGTAAAAACTATAATGTTAACCTGTGGTATGTATGATGGATCAGGAGAGTTTGCTGTTTTGACTGGAATTCCAACGAAAAGTGGAGTTGGAGGAGGATTGGTCAGCGTTGCAAATGCTAAGCTTGGAATAGGTGTATATGGACCGTCACTAGATGATAAAGGAAACTGCATAGCAGGTTGTGAACTTTTGAAGTATGTATCTAAACATTTGGATTTACATATGTTTAATACTAGTGAATGGGATGAAGTATAGAGTAGTAAGAGTATAGATGTACGTTTTACTTTCTTTTAATGTATATACATATAATTGTAAAACAAATAAATGACTGTACAGATAATAATATCAGTACTTGCTTGGAAATATAATCGTATATATAATTTAATCATTAATGAATAAGAATTAATAAACTAAAGAAAGAAGGTATCAAAAATGGATGCAATAACAATGATAAAAGAAAGAAGAAGTGTAAGAAAATTTAAAAATGAAAAAGTAGACAGAGAAACTATGAAGGAAATAGTTGATATAGCTAAGTGGGCTCCATCATGGGTAAACTATCAAATAGCAAGATATACATTAGTAGATGATGAGGAAATAATTAAGGAATTAGCCAATGAAGGGGTTAACGGATTTGTTTATAATATAGATACTTTAAAAAATGCAAAAGGTGTTGCAGTGCTAAGCTTTATTAAAGGAAAAAGTGGTAAGTTAGATGATAAATATGCAACATCAATGGAAAATATTTGGGAAGTATTTGATGCTGGAATTGCATGCCAAACATTCTGTTTAGCGGCACATGCAAAAGGTGTTGGTACATGTATAATGGGAGTTATAGATGAAAAATCAATAGCAAGAATAGTAAATTTACCAGAAGAAGAAACAGTAGCTGCACTTATAGTTTACGGTTATGAAGATGGAGAACATGTAGCTCCAACTCAAAGAAAAGATGTTGAAGAAATAATACGTTTCGTAGATAGATAAAGTTAAAGTAATAGTCTTAGCCAAGTATTTTAATGGCTAGGACTATTTTTAAATAAATTAAAGTTTGTGGAGGTATTAGAATGAATTTTTCGCTTGTTACTCTTACTAATGAAGAGCTAAATCAATATAAAGCAGATATGCAAGAAGCATTCCAAAAGGGATTTGAAGAGGTTTTTGGAAAGACTGATGAGATTATTCTTCCTGAAAAAGATATTGATAATTCTTTAAATGAAAAAGGAGCTGTTGCATATAAAGCTATTGTTAATGGAGAAATGGTTGGAGGTGCTATTGTGACAATTGATGAAAAGACTCAGCACAATCATCTTGATTTTCTTTATGTTAAATTCGGTACTCATAGTAAAGGGATTGGTAAGGCAATATGGGATGAGATTGAAAAATTGCATCCTGAAACAAAGGTATGGGAAACCTGCACACCATACTTTGAAAAAAGAAATATTCATTTTTATGTGAATAAATGTGGATTTCATATAGTAGAATTTTTAAATGAAAAAAATCCTGGATCAGATATGCCAGAAGATTTTATTGGCGATGGCGGAGAGGGAATGTTTGTATTTGAGAAGCAAATGTAATATGATAATATTCAGCTTATATATAGATAAAAATTTAACTTAATATTGCTACAAAAATTGAACAATAGATAACTTAGAATTATAGATTTAGCTATTTAGAATTAATGGCTAAGGCTATTTTAAATGTGATATAACAATATATGAAAAGAATGATAATATTTCGTTTTTATCTTGTGGAATAGCATTAAATGTTGGAAAAGTAATTGAAGATACAAATAGTTTATTTTATATGGCAAAAATCTAGTGTTTATGTGAAACTTAATAACATAAGTACTAAAATTCGAATATTTATTTTTATATAATTATGTGTTATTATATTTGATAATTCATAGTGATTATTTTTGTGTTGACTTGATTTGCGATTAAATCATAACGCAAATAATCTACTGTGGATTTTTTTATTATCTAGAACTTTATGTATGTTTAGAGTATATAAATAGCTTTTAATTTGTTTACAACTAGCAATTATTACTCTTATTATTATATGAAAAACAAATCAAAATTAAAGAATGGGGTGTAGTTATATGAATAAAATAATTGAACAAGCTAAAATGTTAGAAAATGAAATGGTAAGCTATAGGAGAGAACTTCATAGTAATCCTGAAGTAGGTGCAATATTACCAAAAACTAAGGCTTTTGTAATGGACAAGTTAAGAGAGTTTGGATATGATCCAAAGGAGATATGTGAAAGCGGTATAGTTGCTACAATTGAAGGTAGTGAACCAGGAAAAACATTTTTACTAAGAGCGGATATGGATGCTCTTCCAGTTAAAGAAGAAGCGGAATGTGATTTTAAATCTACTAATGGTTCTATGCATGCATGTGGTCATGATATGCATACAGCTATGCTTCTAGGTGCAGCTAAATTATTAAAACAAAATCAAGATCAAATAAAAGGAACAGTAAAGTTAGTATTTCAACCAGATGAAGAGGGATTTACAGGTGCTAAAAAGATGCTAAAAGCAGGAGTGCTTAAGAACCCAGATGTAGATGCAGCTATGGCAATGCATGTTCATTCAGGAACTCCTTCAAACTTGGTATTATGCGGATTAGGTACAAACATAGCAGGTTGTACTTGCTTTAGAATCGTTGTAAAGGGAACTGGATGTCATGGTGCTATGCCAGAATTAGGAGTAGACCCAATAAACATAGCAGCGCATATATACACATCTTTACAAGAGATAATTACAAGAGAAATATCTGCTACTAAACCAGCTGTTGTAACAATAGGAAAGTTCGTTGGGGGGGAAGCACCTAATATAATTCCTGAGGAAGTTATAATGGAAGGTACAATAAGAAGTCTAGATAAAGAAACTGGAGCATTTATATTTAATAGAATTAATGATATAGCAGTAGCTACAGCTAAGGCGTTCAGAGGCGAAGCTGAGCTAATAGAAATATCATCAGCTCCACCATTAATTAATAATGTTGATTTAGCTAAAGAAATTGCATCAAATTTAAAGGGTTTACTAGGTGAAAGATCAGTAGTAGTATTTGAAAGTAGTGGAATGGGATCAGAAGACTTTTCTTCTTATTCATATGAAATACCAAGTGTTTATCTTATGTTAGGCGCAGGTACAAAACAAGAAAATCCTTTATATGGTGAATCTATGCATAATCCTAAAGTAGTATTTAATGAAAATATACTAGTTACAGGTGCAGCGGTGCATGCTTATTCAGCTATTACATGGCTTAAAAATAATCAATAAAAATAGAATATATTAATAAGAAAAAAGATCAAACTTAAGGGGTTGGTCTTTTTTTAGGACAAAAAATGACTGTTATACGACAATAAGGCATGAAAATATTTGAGTATTTTTACAAAAAATATATTATATATATAAAGTAGTTATTTATGTTAACGTAAAACTACTTTATATTGTATTTATTAAAAGGAGGTAAACTATGAGAAAAACAAAAAAATTAGTATCAACAGCTCTTACAATTATAATGACTCTTGGAATCGTGATAGGAAATAGAGCAACAGCTTATGCAGCAAGTAACATGACTGTAGATTGTAAATCTGTTATAAGAGAAGCTACTCATTGTGCAAATGGTTCTCTTTATGGACTAACAGAAAACACACCAGGTGATATAAATGGACTTGTTGCGCCACTACATCCATATGTATTCAGAAATCCTGCGCGTGGTTCCAATGGAAATCAACATCCTTATGGAGACGCTATAAAAGTTGCAAAGCGACTTGCCAACGTGCCAACTGCAAAAGTTTCAATTGATTTAGCAGATATGCTGCCATATTGGCCTTATAAGTGGCCGGGCATGGATGGTTGGTTAAATCAAGTAGCATCATTTATTAATGATAAAAAGGCATCTGGATGTAATAACTGGTATGGTTATGAAATTTGGAATGAACCAGATGGCACTTTTAAAAATAATGGTGTTTCATTTGAACAAATGTGGAAACAAACTTATGACTTGATTAAACGTCTTGATCCAAATGAAAAGATTATAGGACCTTGTGATAGTTGGTATAATCACAATAGAATGAGATCTTTCTTACAATTCTGTAAGGCAAATAACTGTGTTCCTGATATTATGAGCTGGCATGAATTATCTGGAGTTGGCGGAATATCTGGTCATATAAAAGCATATCGTGCTTTAGAAAGAGAATTAGGTATTAGAGAATTACCTATATCTATAAATGAGTACTGCGACCCAGAGCACAATCTTGAAGGACAACCTGGATCTAGTGCAAGATTTATTGGAAAATTTGAACGTTATAAAATAGACAGTGCCGCAATATCATGGTGGTTTACTGGAGCGCCAGGAAGATTAGGAAGTCTATTAGCAACTAATACACAAAAAGGTGCTGGATGGTATTTCTACAAATGGTATGGAGACATGACTGGTAATATGGTTAATGTTACACCTCCAAATGATGATAGTGATAAGGTAGATGGAGCAGCTTGTGTAGATAATAATAGACAATATATAAGCTTCATTTTTGGTGGTCCAAATGATGGTATAATTAATACAACATTTAGAAATATACCTTCATTTATATCATCTAAGGCAAAGGTAACAATTGAGAAAATCGATTGGGTTAATAAGGATGCAGTATCTTATGGTCCTACAACTGTATCAAGCTCTGTATATAATGTTGTTAATGGTCAAATTAATGTATCACTTCCAAATTGTAATAGTAGTTCTGGTTACCGCATCTATATTACAAAAGCAGATGGATCACAAAACTCAGGTAATAATCAACAAGTACAAGGTATACAATCTGGTGGTATTTATAAATTATTTAATAGAAACAGTGGAAAAGCATTAGGTGTACATGTAAACTCAACACAAAATGGAGCTAATGTAATCCAATGGAGAGAAAACGGACAAACAAGTCAATTATGGAAACTAACTGATACAGGTTATGGATATAGAATTACTAATGTAAATGCAAACAAAGAGTTAGATGTAGAAAAGGTATCATCTGATGATGGTGCAAATATTGACCTTTGGCAAGATAATGGACAAACAAATCAAAGATGGTTTATTAGAAAGACTAATGATGGCTATTATGTAATAGAGAACATTAATAGTGGTAAAGTTTTAGATGTAGATCATGGATCTAACCAAGATGGAGCAAATGTAATTCAATGGTATTCAAATAATGGCTATAATCAACAATGGAGATTAGTAAAAGTAAATTAATATAAGACATATCTTAGAGAGAG
>JAUNMG010000002.1:0-46093 GCA_030531905.1 bacterium
ACAGAAGTTTACAATCCATAGGACCGTCATCCTTCACGCGGCATTGCTCGTTCAGAGTTTCCTCCATTGACGAATATTCCTAACTGCTGTCTCCCGTAGGAGTCTGGGCCGTGTCTCAGTCCCAGTGTGGCCGATCACCCTCTCAGGTCGGCTACGCATCGTTGCCTTGGTAGGCCATTACCCCACCAACAAGCTAATACGACATGGGCTCATCTTCAAGCGAAGCTTTAAAGGCTCCTTTTAATATTAAATGACGTATCATAAAATATATAATTCGGCATTAGCAATCATTTCTAACTGTTATTCCAAACTCGAAGGCAGATTACCCATGTATTACTCACCCTTGCGCCACTAGACGGTGATCCAAATCAGAAATCGTGCAAGCACTCATTCTTCGATGGGCCGTCTCGTTCGACTTGCATGTCTTAGGCATGCCGCCAGCGTTCATCCTGAGCCAGGATCAAACTCTCAATAAAATTTATTTTAGTTTGTTTTTAATAATTTAAAATTATTACCTAGCTACTCAAAATTGACGTTTTACTTAGTTTTCAAAGATCATTGCATTGCTCTAACCGAGCTGCATTACCAATATAACAAATCATTTATTCTTTGTCAACACTTTTTTAAAAGTTTTTTACATTTTTTACTTACCATATTTTTTTATGGAAGAAAATCTGTTTGAATCTTCATTCATTATTATAATGATGAAGTAACAAGTATAAATGAGTTAAATTGTTTTGCATGTTTTTCACATGCCCCATTAATATATCAAATTCATTTTAATAAGTCAATACTTTTTTTGAATTTTTTTACATTTTTTTATTTACCACTTTACATGGAAGAAAATGTAAACTTTTATTATATATCAATGGATTAGGTGAATAGCACTTTTTAAAAATTTCTATTCACTTTACACATTTTTGCAACGTGCTCATTTAATATACCAAAGCAATTTTAATAAGTCAATACTTTTTTTGAAATTTTTTAATTTTATTTTATAATGGTATATTTTCTTAATTTTTTTTGGCAATATTAACTAAAATTTAATGAACAATAATAATAAACTTTATTATCTATTCACACATTTTTGCAACGCGCCTCTCTAATATAACAGAGCAGTCTTAATAAGTCAACTCTTTTTTTTGTTTTTTTCATTATCTTTTATATATGCCACAAAATGCATTCACCACTTATATTATATTTAGGTATTATGATAATTATTACACATTATTTTACTTTTAAATCTTTATAAATTTCATAGTAATGTTCAACAGTTCCTTTTTCAAAAGCTATATCCTTTTTTCGAGCATGTTCTATTAAATCAGATAATTCTTCTTTCAAAATCATATCCAGTTTTTTCGAATATCCCATTAAACTTTTGTGGTATTTATATTCACCACAATCTAAAACTTTAAAAGAACCATCTGGAAATACTCTTAAATCTAAATCATAATCTATATATTTGATCGCACCATCTTCTATTATAAATGGTGATGCTATATTGCAATAATAATAAATACCATCTTTTTTATACTGTCCTATTATGTTATACCATTTATTTTTAAAAAAATATAAAACGGCTGGTTCTTTTGTATGCCATGTTCTTCCATCTGATTCTGTTACTTTTGTTTTTTCATTTCCAAAAATAAGATAATCATCATGTATTTCTAATAAAACAGCTTCATCCCATGCTCTATGGATTTTACTATCATGCTTATAACTATGAATGATATATCTCTTTCCTATTTCTAAATTTTCCATTCTTACTACCTCATCTCTGATTACTAGTATATCTTCTTTATAACTTTTTTTCAAATAAAAAGCATAATATTACATTTTTATAAAAATATTATGCCTATTATATAGATTTTTATTTGCTATTACTTTTTTTATTTTTCTTTGGAGTTTGTTTCTTATTTTTTGAAGTTTTTTTAGATGATTCTTTCTCGTCAATTTCATCATTAGAAGTAGCATCTTCTGTCTCTTCAATAATTTCAGCTTCAACTATAGTCTTAAATTCATCAACATTTTTCTTTATAATTAATGTTGAAATAATGTCTAATACTGAATAAATTAAAATAAATATTCCCACTATCCTCATTATAAGAACAGCTCCAGCAAATGGATTAAATAGTAAGACGATACCACAAATAGTACTTATTATTGCAATTACCATTGTTGTTTTCCACATATCATTGTCACAATTCTTTAAATCAAATGCATATTGAATTTTAATTGCACTACTAACAATTATAGCAATTCCTAATACTATTGGAATAATACTTGCTATCGCATGAGGATTAGTAACAACAATTATTCCTAAAACAATTGTAACAATACCATATAACACATCTAATTCTGATGTTTCAAAACCTATTTTATTATTTCTAATGTATCTTACAAATGCAAATGCACCTGCAGCCATTAATATTGCACCTATAATGTATGAAATAGTTGTAATTGTAGCCTCTGATTCAAATATTAAAAGTAATCCTAATACAAATAATACAATTGAAGTAAATATTGATGATTTAAAAAAGTTTTTCATAGTTCACTACCTTTCTTTAACATAAGCAATTGTTATGCTTAACAATAGTATACCATAAATTTATTAATATAAAATAAAAAGTTATTAAACTTTTTCCACAAGAAATGTTAATAACTTTTTTGGATTTTCTTCTTTCTTTACTATATTATATATTAAATCAATAATTGGAATATTTACATTTTTATCTATTAACAATTGATAAATTGATTCTAAGGTATAATACCCTTCAACAGTATTATTTTTTAAATATGTTTCTTTTTCTTCTTGTGAAACACCCTTACCAAGTATTTGTCCAAAACTAAAATTTCTACTTTTGACGCTTGTACATGTTAATAATAAGTCCCCAAAACCAGCAAAGCTTAAAACCGTTTTTGGATCTCCTTTAAATGCTTCAATTATTTCACTTATATCATGTAATGATTCAGTTATAAGCATTGCCCTTGTTGAATCATTAGCTCCAAGTCCATCTAGCATACCTGATGCTAATGCAATAACATTTTTTATAGAACCACATATTTCTGTACCAACTACATCATTTGTATGTCTTAATTTTAAATAAGAGTTACATAATGCTTCTTTTACAATCTTTTCTGTTTCTTTATTTTTTGTTGCCAAAGTTAACCCAATAGGTTTTTTAGTTATCATATCTTTAGCGAAGGATGGTCCTGATATAACTGCTACCTTATCACTTCCAATATGATTATCTATTATATTATGAATAAATAAACCTGTTTTTTGTTCAATACCTTTAGATGCTATACATATATGTTGTTCTTTTGTTATGTATTTTTTTAATTCAATGCATAATGAGTCAACAAATGCTGCCGGAATAACAATAATTAATAAATTCTTATCTCTACTACACTCTTCTACACTAGTTGTTATCTTTATATCACTAGGTAAAATATAATTTGGCAATAACTTAGGATTGCCATGATTTTTTTCTAAATCTTGTTTTTCTTCTTCAAACTTTGTCCACATTGTAATATCTATATTATTTTCATATAATACAGAAGCTAATGCCATTCCATATGCACCTGTACCAAAAATTCCTACTTTCATTTTTCTTCTCCTAACTTATTTCAATTTGTGTTGTAACTGGAATTATTTGAATAAATGTATTACCATCATTCACTTTTATTTCTTTTCCATTAATATCTGTATATTTAGTTTTAGAACTTCTACTACTTTTATTCCAAGTGATTGGAATAGCATAACCATTGGTAATATAATAACCATCATTAGAACCAACAGTATCCAAATCTTGTCTACCATAACTGTCTAAATTACGATTGAAAACTTTTTCTACAATTATGTTTTTATAATGTAATTGCTCTTTAGTATTTTTATCAACATGAGGATTACCATCCATACTTCTTAAATAATAGTTATTTTCACTATCATAAGAATAACTTGTCGTCTGATAATTAGAATATTTAAGGTTTACATTATTAGCGATGGTACTATTTGTATTTTCATCATTACTTAAATTAATTTCATCAACACTATAATTAAGTAGTTTCCAGTCGCTAACTTCTGTTTTATATGTAGATTCTTTTGCTTTTTTATATAATGTTTCAGTACTTGTAAAAACATTATGTGGTGCTCTTATATTTTTATCTCTCCAGTAAGCACTTTCATTTGTAAGGCCATTAATATTATTAACACCTAGAGCGGTTATATCATTTTTAGCAAACTCACTCCATCCAAAATGACAATATATGGCATCACTTTCTAAAGCATAATCTAAAAAATAATGTCTTGAACTACGAACTGGTCCAATTAAAGAAACATCTTTATCCTTAAATAAAGCCATAATTCTAGTAAGACCACCCTCAACAATTATTTCATAACTTAGATATGCATCTTGCAATCCTGCATGTGAATTATATCCAACATTATTATCATACATAACAGCTATTGGTCTTTGATTACTATTTTCATCAACAATCTTAAGTTGTTTCTTTTCTTTTTTAGGTTCTTTTATTATAGGAATATCTACTTCATTATCTGAAAAAACATAATAATAGATAATTCCTCCTAAACATAAAATTACTATTAATAAACAAATAGTTATGATCTTTTGATTTTTTCTTTTGGACTTTCTTTTCTTTTTGGACATAATAATCACCCACTATATATTTTTGAAGTTCCTACATCTTTAGAATACCACAAAATTGATAAAAAAAATATAATATATAGATTTAATCATAATTACGTGTGTAAAATAAAATAAAATAAATTTTTGTATTGATTAAAACATCTTTATATTATATAATAGCATTGTCAATTCCATTAATAGGGGATTAGTTAAATGGTATAATAATGGTCTCCAAAACATGAGGCTTACCATTCTTAAACCCTATTAATTTCAACGAATTTGATTTATATATTAATTTTTTTCGGAGTGTTTCCTGCCAATTTGAAGTGGAGCAAATCAACTTGAAACACGATCAACCACAATCAATCATTGTGTTTCAAGACAATCTATAGGGGTATAGTTTAATGGTAGAATGAGGCTCTCCAAAAGCCCAGATGTGAGTTCGATTCTTACTACCCCTGCCATGTAATTAACAGGTTTTACACTTGTTTATAATATAATTATAAAAATAGTAGCAAAAAAATGCTACTATTTTTTATTATTTTTTAATCATAGATGTAAATTAATTATAAATACATAGGTCGTATTTTACATACATCCATTCTTACATTGCTCATAATATTTAAAAACGCTTCTTTTACTGTATCTGTGGTATTAGAGTCAATAAACAGATTTATATTCTCTAAATAGTTATACTTTTCTAATATATAATTTCTGCAAGTTTCTATTAAAGATTTATGATTTTGTTCTGTTAATTTTTCTCCTGTAATGTATTGAACTGCTTTAGTTACTTCTTCTTCACTAGCAATATTAATTCCAATTATTATTGAAGTAACTACTTTAAAGTTCAATATATTAGAAACATATCTATTTTCATAATTTTTTTCTAATTTTTCTGCAATTAATTTATCTTGTCCTAAATTACTATGTGTATATATTCTTAATGTAGTTGCAACATCAGAATGTCCAAGTCTTCTTGAAACATCTTGAATTGGTACTCCCATACTTAACAAGTCAGTTGCATGAGAATGTCTAATATCATGTACTGTAATATATCTTAAATTAAATTTTTTCCTGAATTTTTTCCATTCATCAGTTAAGTTATTAGGATTCCATATACATTTATATCTGACATTTTGAAATACAAAATCATTATCATTTATATCATAGCCACAATTTATTTGATCTTTTTTGTATTCAAGCAATAAATCTATGCAAACAGAAGGTACATGAATATCTCTATAACTAGCATCATTTTTTAACTTTTTACATACTAAATTATTAGGAAGTCTTTCTATAATATCTTCTTCTGCAAAATTTTCTTCTCCAACAGTAACAACGGCTCTGTCAAGTGATAAAACTCCTGTTTTAACTTTTATATCTATCCATTTAAGTCCAATTAATTCTTCTCTACGAAGTCCACTATTAAAAAGTAAAGTAATAGCAGTTTTTAATCTTAAGTTTTGAGAATGAAGTATCCTATCATTCATACCATTTTTGTGAGTTGGCAGTTTCTCTAAACATTCTAGTGCTTGTTCAATTTCATCGTGATCATAATAATTTCGTTTTTTTGTATCTGATTTAGGCTTATTTCTAACATGAAAAGCAGGATTGTATGTTACCCATTTTTTAAATATTGCATAATTGAATATAGTTCCTATTAATGTGTGGGAATGTTTAATAGTTGTTTCTCTTAATCCTTTATCTCTCATTTTTTTATACAAATTTTCTAAATCAGATTCTTCTATTTTTCTAATTTTTTTAAAACCAAACTCTGGTAAAATATGATTATTCAAATGAATTTTATAACCATTTATTGTTGTACCAGTTTTTTTACTATAATCTCTATCTTGCAAAAACATTTTCGCAACTTCTAAAAAGTTATAACCACCATTAGATGTTTTAATTCCTTTCGATTTGTTTTCTTTTAATTCTTTCTTTATTTCATCTCTACGTGCAATAGCATCTTCTTCAGTACCTCTAACTGTCTCTGTTATTCTATCTCTTTTTCCATCTTCACGATAACCATTACTTATTTGTATTTCATATACTCCTTCAGATATTTTTATAATGTTTTTTAATCTGTCGTCTTTTTTTTCACTCATAATTGTACCTCCTAAATATATTTAATTTTTTCAGAGATACAATTTGAGCCACTAGTTTTTTGATTCTGGATATATGTTTCTATATCACGTGAATCATAAAAGTTTAATTTTCCTCTTTTTATAACAGGTATTTTATCTTCTCTAACTGCCTGCTCTAAACCATATTGAGTTAATAATGGATATTGTTCCAAAACTTGCTTTGTTTTTAATAATTTTCCATTATTATTATTTTCTGCGAGACCTTCTTCATATTTTTTTAGTAAGCAACCAATTTCAAAAACCAAATCTCCCAATGAAAACTTATTAGAGTTCATTTATTAACCTTTCTCAAATAGTGATGAAACTTTGCATCTCTTAAATCACATCATATTTATTTTTAATTACTAATGCCATTGTGCAAAGTTTCAATTTTTTTATAATTTATACATTTGATTTATTCTTTATTTATGAGTTTGGCATTATATTTAAAATTTGGATTTTTATCAAAAATATCATTAAGTCTCATATTGTTATTAATTCTCTTTTGTATTAAATCATCTACCTTTTTAATTGCTTTCTTCATACTATTTTCTGATATATACATAGAAGTAGTTTGTATTTTCCTTACTGTGACTAAATATCTTTTCATTTAGACCTCCCTTTTATTCCTAATGCAATGTTTATAGAATTATCTATTTGTTGCATTTCTTCTAACGACAATTTTCCTAAAAAACTTTTTAATCTGCATTTATCAATCACTCTTGTTTGTTCTAATAAGACGATCGAGTTCTTTTTAATTATATTTGATGGTTTTATTTTTACATGAGTTGGAAGTTTTGCTTGCTTTGTTGAAATAGGGGCTATAATTACTGTTGAACTAAAATAATTACCAATATTATTTTGAATAATTAAAACAGGACGAATACCACCTTGTTCACTACCTTTAACTTCGTCTAGATTTGCATAATATATATCGCCTCTACGAATTATTTTTTTTAGCATTTTCTTCCTCCCTAATGGTGTAAATGTAATTTGCTTCTCTTGGACTAATCATGCTTAATAGATTTGTTTTATTTAATATATCTTTTAATATTCTTTCTGCTTCTCGTTTGTTTTTTCCTAAAACACATAATTTATCATCTCTATAACTTCTAATATTTACTAAAAACTTTTTCATATAATTTCCTTTCTTTTATGTATAAAAGCTCTTAAGATAGAGCTTTTTAGTTATTTTTCACTGTCATATTTTCTCTCGTCCAACAGTATATGGACTTCATCAAACGATTGATTGCTAATCAATTCCATAGAAATTTCATCTTCTTGTGGATCTCACAAGACTGCCTCCATTGCTTTGGACTATGGCTAGACAGAAGTATCATTGTCTTCATTATTTGTCATCGCATATTAGGAGCAACCTAATTTTATAGCCAAGTATTTATCGTCAAGCGTACTTGCTAACGTGCTATTAATAATGAGAATGTATTTGATGAATGTTATTTAATTGTCAAAGAGCTTGAATTCTCAAAAAAGAGAAAACAATTTTGAAAGAGATTTAATCCCTTTCACTTGTTTCCCCACTTAACTCCAATTTTTAAGGGTATAATTTTTATTTTTTTAATATTTTTTTCAATTTTGATATTCCACTATCAATACTTTCTTTAACAGACATAATAGAACAATTTTCTTCTTCTGCTATTTTTTTTAATGTCATATTCTCAAAATAATACTTTCTTATTCTTCTTTTTTGTACAACAGATAACTTATCTAGTGCATTTTTTAAATCATTATGTAACAGTTTTTCTTCAACTTCTTCTTCAACTGATGCTGGTTTATTTATCGATCTATGATATAAAGTTTCCTCAAACATTTCTGACTGTTCAATATGTCTTTCGTATTTGTGCATTTGTGATATATCTTCTAATTCAAAACTATCAAATGCAAAGAAAACATTTTTTGATACTTCAATTTTATTTATATTTCTCTTATTATCTTTAAATATCACATGATATTTATTACTAACTTCGTTATATTCTAAATTATATGGGTTATCATTACTTTTTCTCCTATTCTTTTTATATTGTCCCATTGTTTATCCTCCAATCATTTCAATTTTTTTAATCAAAATGATTAGATGGAGGACTTCTGCATCTATATAGCTTTATTACATAAAAAAAGGCGCTTTCCTCACTCTTGTTAAGAGTAAAAAAAGCGACAAAATCCCTTACAGAATATTTTCGTAAATCTAAATCTAACAAAAAAAAGTAGTATTTGTTTTTTATCTTCATAGGCAGCTCCATATGAGCAATGCCATAAGGTAAAAATAAATACTACTTAAAAAATATTTTGCTTATTTATTATTAACTATTACATTATTGAATTATGAGTTTAAATACTACATACTACAATACTGCTATACTACAAATACTACTTAACTACACACCCCTGATTTTACTACAATCAACTCACTTTCTAATAACCTAATAGCACTTGGCATTGCTATCATATATATTGTATATCAATATGAAATATTTTTCGAGTTTTTTATAGGCGTATATTTGATTTTATTAATATTAAATATTATAATTTTAGTAGGTGATAATTTTTATGAAATGTCCAAATTGTGGAAAAATGATGAAAAGAGAGTTTTGTATGTTTTGTGGGTATATGATTAATGGTAATTATATTCATAATACTGAAAGTGCTATATCTGATTTAGAGCTATATTTAGGAGAAGAATATAGTAAAATAATTAGAAATCAAAATTACTTTATCACATTTATATTCGGTCCTTTATATTTATGTTTTCGTGGATTTTTTTTCACAGGATTTATTTTGGAAATATTTAACTGTTTTTTTCTACTATTTATTACTACAATAGGTGGATATCTTGAATTGGCATTTTTTAATTTAGCATATGTTTTCTTCGTTATAGGATTTATACTAAGTAAAATGACATGGATGACGATAAATAACATAATATATATCAAATTAATAGAAAGAAAAATCAAAAAAATTAAAAATGAAAATGGAAAAAATTATATAAAAGTATTGCAAAATAAAAAAGCAACAAAAAATATATTTTTACCATTTTTGGCTATAATATTATACATCATTATATTGCTTTTAATTATTATATTATATAGAATTTTTAAAGGAAATTTATAATTATACGTTTGTTGTTTTCTTTATATTACCACAATCCATTTTATATACTTCATCACAAAGTGTAATAATGTCTTCTTTGATATGTGTTGCCAATATCACAATCTTTCCTTTTTTCTTTTCATCCAATAACAAGTTTCTAATTTTTTTTGCGCTTTTTTCATCTAAACCATTAAATGGTTCATCTAGTATAAGTACATCTGGATTTTCCATAAGAACTTGAGCAATTCCTAATTTTTGTTTCATTCCTAATGAATATTTATGATATTTTTTATCTTTGTCATCATACAAATCTACTTTTTTCAAAATATCATCAATTTCTTTTTCTCCAATCTTTTTTTGAATAGATGCCAACAAAACTAAATTTTCTTTACCTGTTAAATCAGGAAGAAAGTTTGGTTTTTCTATTAATGCCCTAGTGTTAGGAGGAAATATTTTATTTTTATTTATATCAACACCATCATATAAAACCACACCTGATGATGGTTCATAAAAAGAGCATATAATTTTAAGTAGTACGCTTTTTCCAGAACCATTTCTACCAATTATTCCATAGATTAATCCACTTTTAAAAGTAATAGTTACATTACTTAATACTTCTACATCTTTAAAATCTTTTTTTATTTGTTTTAACTCTAATTTCATTATATTTTCCCTACTTTCTGAATTATTTTTTTACTATTATATTTAAAAATATATTTTAATGCACTTAGTAACAATAATATACATATTGCTATATATACTATATTAATATTAGAAGTACAATTCATTATGTTTTTTGGATATAAAAAACAGAATATGACTATACTGATCAAAATTATTATTTTTGCTCTATCTAATAGATTAAAAGTTATATAAGCGATCAACGAAAAATATTGTATTAAAATATAATATAAATAATCTGTGACAAACATTGATGTTATATATGTAATATTTAAATTATAACCAAATAAGTACATAAGTATCATTAGCAATAAATATTCAATAATTTTAAATAAAAACATAATTAATAAAAATGAAATATTTTTATTTCTAATCCAACTATTAGGAGTTACTCTTAAAAATATATTATCTAATTGATACCTTACATCTTTAATATATATACTGAATACCATATAAATACATATCGACAAATGTAAAACATACATAATTAACTCAATATATAATGAACTATTAATCTTAAAATTATTTCCTAAAATTACATTTATCATATCAACCAAATCTAGTTTATTCATATTATAAAAAAAACTAACAAATAATATAGAAAATAAATACGTACTTAATATTTTTTTCATTTTGTTAAGAACAAATGATATATCATTTAAAAATATATATTTCATTTCAAATCCTCTCTTTAAATAACAAATGAAAACCAGTAATAACTAATATTTCAATAAAACCAGCAAACAACAATGATGAAGTTAATTCATTAATAAAAGTTAAATAATTGGATGTTGTAAAATAATTCCATGGAATAATATTTAATATACTTTTTGCACCTGCGTTAACTGGATATACAATCAGTCCTATAATAAAGAATATATTAAACCAAATTATTTTTTCACGCCATTTTTGATATAAAATAACATTTAGAATAGAAATTAATAAAGTTATTATAATATACCTAATTAAATAAAATATTATATATACACTACTAGTTATAGAATAATTTAAATATGCTTTATTACTTATTATTTTTCCTTTAAAAATCAAGCAAAAACTTAATATCATTACATAAAGAATTATAAAATATATTATATTATAAATTATTGTAAAAATAATAATTTCTTTAAGGGCATCTTTTTTTGATTTTTTTCGTATAAGATAATAATCAAATTCTTTAGAAAAAGTGGAACATACAGTAATAGTATTAAATAATATTATAGAGAGTAATATAATATTAAAAAAAGGAAATTGAAATATAACAATTAAAGAATCTGTTACATTATTTTCATTTATTCCTAATGCCAAAGTTCCATATACTGCTAAAATTATAGTTAACAAAAATACTATTTTAAATTTTTCTGTATTTGTTAAATAATCCAAAATAACCTTATAATTATGCATTCTGTTTTTCATTCTCAATCACCACTTTCTCTTTATTTGATAATTTATAACATATAAATATAAAATTACATAAAAATATCAAAAAAGCAATCAGTATCAAAATAGCATAATTCATTGGCTGATTAAAAAACCAATATCCAGTAATATTAAAATATTCTGTTAACTCTTTTAATCCAAAAACTTTGTTAATTATTATTGAATATATAATTATATATATAATTAAATCTTCAAATATAAAAGTTATATAAGCAATAATACTAGTTATAATAGGATTTTTATTTTTTACTGAATAAAATAAACCTATACATCCATAAACAATGCTCATAATATATTGTAATAAACATATCATAAAACCATAAAATATGAAATTTTTATATTTCCATGAATCATAAACTACTATATTTTTTACAGTAGGATCTACATTAAAATTAAATTTAGTAATCAAACAAGAGCAAACAAAAATAATTATTAAACTACAAGGAAGAATAAATGCAATCTTCATTAATTGAAATATTTTTTTCTTTAAATATTGTTTATAATTCATTCTCATTAAATAATTTTTAAACATTCCTGAATTAAATTCTGCATGAACTGTTCCAATTATGGCAATAATTATTAACATTGGTGATAATAATTGTAGTATTGAAAATAAATTATTTTCGACTATTTCACATGTTAATGTAATTGCATCTAACTTATCAAATTTTTCTTTTGGATTATTATTTTCTATATAATTATTGAGTTGTGACTCATCAGAAAAAAACGAACAATATTTATTACCTTTAATATCTTTTTTATAACATTTTTCTTTTATTTCATAGTATGATTTTGAATATGAATAATAATCTTTAAAGTATTGATAAAATGAAAAAAATATTATTGATAAAATGACAACAAAGATAAAAATTATGGATTTATTTTTTCTAAAAAATGTATTTATTTTTTTCATATTGCCTCCAATTTATTAAGTAAGATAGAGTGATTTACATTATTTTATCTAATAAAACTTATATTATTAATAAGACCAAACACCAGAGAAAGTTGCTGCTGTTGGTAAATTTTTATTTGATTGTAGATTCAATTTAAATGAACCCATGTAAGAATTTTCGCTTCCCCAATTGTTATAAGAATATGGTACTTCAATCCATGAAGAGAAACCAGAAGGTGCAAGCATAGAGTATGTTCTTCCAATTATTACTCTTCCGTCACCACTAACATTATCAGTACATCTTGTTTTCTTTACTCGTTGAATTGAAGAAGTAGATTTGTCCTTTTGAGGAGAAATCCAAGTTCCCTTAATTGCAGGAATAGTTATATTACTTATAGTATATTGACTTGCACTTACTCCAATTGATGTAAGAGCAAATGCGCATACAAATAGCGCCATTGTATATTTTAAATATTTCATAAAAAAATCCTCCTTTATCACTCTATCTCGACCTTTATTGTACAATGTATATCCTTAGAAAAAATTAATTATCTCTTAAATGTCGACTTTATACCTTTTTTGGGATTTTATGACGATTTATGGTAAATTTTGGAAATTTTAATTTACTTATATTTATATTATAACATTCTAATTACAAAAATTATAAATTAATTTTAAAATAATTAAACTGGGATGTTTTATTAAACTCATAAGCATTCCATATATCAGTATGATTTGTACTAGGATCGACCATTATTAAACTATTGCCATTAACACCTGTTAATGCTACCCAGTGTTGACTTGTTTCTGTTGCACCTAATACTTCAATAGTAAGATAATAACCATTATTATAATATTGTGTTATTAATGATAGTTTTTCTTCTCTTGATTTTCCTCTTAAATTAACTTTTCCAACATATTTAAAATTAGGAACAACTTTTGATATTGCACCATATTGTAAGTTCCCATTACCATCAAAACCTCCATTTTTATTAAGGTGTTCTACAAAACTGCCTGGATTAAAGTTTTTTATTGGAGTGCTTATTCCAGATTTTGCTATTAATATTGAAATAGATGTAACTAAACAACCAATATCTCCAATAGTGCTATTAGTATTTCCTATTTTTATATTAGACCAAGGAGCTCCTCTTTGTCTCCAACTAACATAATCTCCAGATTCCTGATTTCCATATATAACACCATTCCATAACATTGAATATTCTTCCTTAGATAACTCTGCAATTTGTAGGTTTTGTGCAGAATTAAAGCCATATTCTAATTTCATTTGTTCTATAGTCTTTGTAGTCATTATTATGTGAAGCACTTGTTTTTGAACTTCTTTTGGAGTTCCATTAATATTAATTCCCTGTTCTGTAACTGTCTCTGTTCTAACTTCTGATGATAATTTATTCATATCCCAAAATATTTTTTTAATCATGTCTTTTTTTTGATTATCGATTGTAATAACTTCTTGTTCATTATTTCCTTTTGATACTTTTGCAGTATAAATAGATAATATATCTTTCCAACTTGCTTGACTACCATCCAGAACAAAACTATCATGAGGATTTTGATCCTGAATACTTTGTAATTTATCCGAAAACTCTCTATTACATTCTGCAACTACTTCACTCATTGTAATAGCATTTTCACTCGTTTTTTCACTGGATAAAAATATTCCCATAAATGAACTGCATAGCAGTCCTACCAAACAAATAACTATTATAACTACTATTGCAATCCAACCACCTGCAATAATAGCAGAAATTAGAGCTTTTGTTGCTGCTATTATTGCTTTAATGCTAGATATTGTAGCCTTAACTGTAACTTTTATCCCTTTCACAGTTACTTTTGCAGCATCTTTTGCAAGTTTCATAGCTTTTTGGCTTGCTTTTATTGATTCTTGTGCTGCTTTTTTTGTATTTTTTGCTACTGTTTTCGTTGTTTTGATTGTTTGTTTTCCTGCTTTTTTACTTGTTTTTTTAGCAATTTTTTTCTTTTTAAACTTATCAATTTTTTTCTTTGCTTTGTATATATTATCTTTTGTTTCAACAACTGACTTTCTTCCTTTATTGTTAATATATCTAACACCCTCATTTGCTAGAGTAGTAGATGTAGAAGATATTTTATTACTCTCATATTCATATATCGAATTATCATCATTATACAATTGTTCTGATCTATCTTTTACTTTCACTATATTATCTTTTAATTTTTCTGTTCCTACAACTGCTTTATTTAAAGTTTTAATTTCATGATTAGTTATATCTTTTACTTTAATCTTTGTCATATTCCACCTCCAAAATTATTCTCCAAACTTGGTAGTCATTAACTTATATAATTTTGTATTAGTAGGAAATTGATTTTTAAATGGTACTAATGAACTTCCTACTTTTAAAAGACCTTCTCCTGCTCCCACATTTGTAATGTAATTCATTTGTAAGTCTGATATATTTAATAGTTTTGCAAGTTCAATTCTATCTGTTGATGCTTGATTTAACATAACTATAAATTCACTATTTGCTAACATTGCCCTAGCAGTATGAGATTGTAGTAAATCATCAACATTTTGTGTTATACCTGTGCAATATGCTCCATATTTTCTAACTCGTTTCCATAAAGTGAATAAAAAGTTTGAAGAATATTCATGTTGAAATAATAGATATATTTCATCAATAAAAATAAAGGTATTTCTACCTTTAGACCTATTTAAAGTTATTCTATTTAAAATACTATCTAAAACAACTAACATTCCAATAGGTTGAAGTTGTTTTCCTAAATCTAGTATGTCGTAGCAAATTAATCTATTATTTGTGTCTACATTTGTCTGCTTTGCAAAGGTATTTAAACTACCATTTGTAAATAATTCTATTGCTAAAGCAATACTTTTTGCTTCAGGTTCTTCTTGTTTTAACAATTCTTCTCTAAAGTCCTGTAATGTTGGAGGAATACCTTTATAATTACTTTGTTGATAATATCTATAAACCCTCGCAGTACATCTATCAATAATAGATTTCTGTTTTGGACCTAGATTGTTTCCACCTATAAGTTGTTCACATAATGATAATATAAACTCTGATTTTAAAATCACAGGATTTGCTCCATCTCCATATTCACTATTCATATCCATAGCATTAAGATGATACTTACTTGTTGCTGATATAGGAAAAACAGAGCCACCTAAAGCAGATACTAATTTTGAATATTCTCTTTCAGGATCAACAATAATTATATCTGCATTTGGATCTCTTAACATTACTGATACAATCTCATTCTTACCAGAGAATGATTTTCCACTACCACTGACCCCCAATATGAAACTATTACCATTTAAAAGTTGTTTTCTATCTGCAATAATCATATTTTTACTTATAATGTTTTGTCCATAATATATACCATTTTCATGATTTATCTCTTGAACTTTAAAAGGCATAAATACTGCTAAACTTTCAGTAGTTAAAGTTCTCAATGTATCTATTGTTCTAATTCCATAAGGCATTGCAGTATTAAGCCCGTCCATTTGTTGCCACTTTAATATTGAAAACTGACATAAATGTTTTCTAGCAGTTGCTAATAAACTATCTGTATCTTGGTCTAATTGTTCTTTTGTTTCTGCAGTATGCACCATTGTTAAGACAGAAATAAACATTCTTTGATCTCTTGTTGTTAAATCATCTAAAAACTCTTTACTTTCATTTCGCTGTTGTTCTAAGTCATAGGGGATAACTGCACTAAAATTATTATTTGTATTTTGTCTCCTTTGCCAATTTGTTATGTTGGTCTCTACACCTAATCTTCTGTTTTCTACTTCTCGTATTGCTTCATCCATAGGTATAGGAATTACATCTATACTCATTATTAAGTTTCTATTTATATCAGTTAATTCTGTTACCATATTATCTTTGATATATGAAGCATATTCTTTTAAAAATATAACTCTACCATATCTTTCTCCCATTTTGAAATAATCTTTCTCAAACTCAAAACTATCAGGACATATTAAATCTTTAAAACTATGACCTTTTCTCATATTATTTAACATATCAAAAGTAAAATAATTTTCTTCTCCAACTCTATAAAAATCATGCAGTAAACGAAGTCTATCTACTGCATCTAATTCTATACATCTTGATCCTAGTTGTGCGAAATGAGAAGTTATATCTGCTCCTATTCTTGAAAAATATGTCTTTGCTTCTTCTATATTTTTTTTATTCACAGAAATTGTTAAAAACTTTTCTTGTGTTATACCATTTGAGCCTGTTGCTTTATCTAACAACATCTCATTATATTCTTTTCTATATTCATCTAAATCATCATTTTCCAATGGTAGTAATACATTTTTTTCAAAATCTATTCTATTTAATCTTCTATTTAATATTGTAATTTTTGTTGTAGAGCCTGTATCAAATGAGTTTAATAACTCACTATAACCTAAAAACATACCTTCTTTATCTGATCTACTTGCTACTGCATAATTTATATCAGTAAAACGATAGCATTTTGAATATTTATTTTTTCCAATTTGAAATATACCATCTTTCCATATTCTTGTTACAGGAATAATATCTTGCACACCTTTTGGTACAACAAATGTTTCTTTATCTTGTTTTAATAAATTATTTAATGTTTTCATACTTTATTGACCTCCTCCAATTTATCTTTTAGTAACTCATAATAAAAATTAGTAGGTTTAAATACTAATTTTTTTGGTACTAAAAACTCTGATTTAATAAATGCATATACAAGTTTTTCTGCTGACATACCATTATATGTTACAAATCCTAAAGCAGCAAAGGGAGCAGCACTTAAAATACATATCCATGATATTGTTTCAATACCAAATATATTTCTTAATAAGAAATATACCAAAACTGCTACTCCACAAGCTAATATTGAAAATATAAACTGTCTTAATGATAGTCCAAAATAAACACTTTCTGTATATGACCTAATTTCTCTGTTTATTTTAACTTCCATTACTATCTACCTCCCATACTAAATTGTCTATTTTTTTGAGGCACATGAATAACTTTTTCTGTTTCTGTTGTTTTATCACTACCAACGAACTTTAAATTATGCAACTTTAAAACTTGGGAAAGAGTATAATAACAGGTTTCCCATATATTGCTATTCAAATATAGATCTCCCTTACATCCATTTTTTGTATAATCAACAACTTTATCTATATTTTTATAAAGCTCGTTTAAATCACAATCAATATCTCTATAACAACTTTCTTCATCTAATTTAATATCTTCTTGTAATTGTTCTAACAAATAATTTATTCTTTCATCCTCATATTTTTTCATAATTTAATCATTCCTTTCTTTATCTTAATTGAACTCCATAGCCATTATCACAAGTCATATACAGCCATCTTAATGATGGCCATGAACTAGCAGAGGCATTTGCTAATAAATGATTAGCAGCACTCAAAACATGAGAATAATTACTACTATCTGAAATAAAATCATAATATCCTGTATATTCAAGATTCCAACGACCTCCAAGACCTTTTTGTGCAAGTAATTCTTGAAATCTTGCAATTCTTGAATTATCTCCATCTTGTGCTTGTCCTGTTAGTAAATAACAATTAGTTTCTCTTACACTAGCAGTTAATGTTATGTCATTATCTGGCATTGCTAATCCACCAATAATTCCTCCATTATAAATCCACCCATTAAATACATGAACACTATCAACTGAATAGCCTAGCATTGGTACTTGTGCATTATAATTTACTCTTTGTGAAGAATAAACAGAGCCATTTGGATTTTTGTAGGTTACTGTATGAGTTCTTATTTTCCAATTAGCAGTAAATGTTCTGTTTCCTATTGATCCATTTTTAATAGTTATGGTATTTGATGTATTACCATTTTCATCAGTCCAACCTGTGAAATCATAACCTGTTCTTGTTGGAGTACCAATAGTAATATCTTCATCTTCAATAGTATAAGTTTCTACTTTATTAGTTAATTTTCCACCATTTAAGTTATAATTTATTGAATATATAGTAGGTTTCCAATTAGCAGTAAAAGTAATATTCCCAATCGTTCCATGCTTTATAGTTACATCTTTTTTGGGAGTATCGTTATCAGGAGTAGTCCAACCTAAAAAGTCATATCCTCTTTTTGTTGGAGTACCAATAGTAATATCTTCACTCTCAACAGTATAAATAGTTGGTGGATTTTCCAAAGTTCCACCATTTAAGTTATACTTGATGTCATAATAAACTAATCTCCAATTAGCACTAAAAAACATATCTCCAATAGTTCCTGTATTTACCTGAATTTGTTTATTTAATTTACTACCATTACTACCTGTCCAACCCATAAAGTTATATCCTGTTTTTATTGGCATATCAATAATAAAATTATCAGATTCAATACTATAAGTTGCTCGTGCTTTATCCAATATTCCACCATTTAACTTGTAGTAAATTGTATAATCTCTCAATCTCCAATTAGCATCAAAAGAAAGATCGCCTGTTGTACCTGTTTCAACAGTAACTACCTTTGTTGGTCGTACTATATTATTACCTGTCCAACCCATAAAGTTATATCCTGTTTTTGTTGGCTTATCTAATTGAAATGTATCATTTTCAACATTGTAATTATTTAATAAATTGTCAGCTGTTCCACCATATAAATTATAATTAAGATTGTAATTTATAATTTTCCAATTAGCAGTAAAAGTAATATTCCCAATCGTTCCATGCTTTATAGTTACATCTTTTTTGGGAGTATCGTTATCAGGAGTAGTCCAACCTGTGAAATCATAACCTGTTCTTGTTGGAGTACCAATAGTAATATCTTCACTTTCAATAGTATAAATAGTTGGTAGGTTTTCTAAAGTTCCACCATTTAAGTTATAATTTATTGAATATTGAATAGCTTCCCATTTGGCATATAATATAATATCTTTTTCCATATTTTTTGTTATTTTAGATATTTTTTTATTAAACTCTTTATCTAAATACCAACCTAAAAAGTCATAACCTTTTTTGTTAGGAATAGGCAATTCAAAATTGCTACCTTTTTTATATTCTTTGATTTGATTTACAAGTTCTCCACCATTTAATTGATACTCAATTTTAAAAATATTTTCTTTTTCTATCTTTTGCTTCTTTATAATTTTATTTTTTTGTTTTTCATCTGTTACTTTAGGTTTAATATCATCAAGACCTGTTATATCATCAATAATTGGTGTAATAGGATCAAGTATTTTCTTTTTTACAGGCTCTTTTGTATCGAAAGACAATAAAAAAAGCAATACTAATAATATTAATAATAGTAAATGCTTTCTTTTTATTTCTATATATCTATTATTTCCAACATATATATAGCCTTTAGTAAACCCAAATATTTTATTTTTTACTATATATTTCTTTTTTCCATCAACAAGTAGGTCTGTTTGTTGCTTTTTATTTTTCTTTAATTTTTTCAATTTTGTTTTACCAACTATAAATACATTTTTTCCTTCATCTAATTGTCTCTTTTTTATATAAGGTATATGATGTGTGTATTTTAATTTTTTATCTTTTTTTATACATACTTTGTAAATATTTTTATCATAATTCACAATATTATCTTCCCCTTTCTTTATCTTTACAAAAACTTCTATCATCATTAAAACTTAATTCCAAATTACCATAACCAAGTATTTTATATTCATCTTCTTCAAATGTTATTATGTCATCTAGGTTATATTTTTTTACTTCTTCTTTTAATTTTTCAATATCATAATCGTTAAAGTCATCTGCATAATATTCCTTCCAATCTTCTTCTGTTATATGGCACATCGTACTTTCTGACTCATGTACTGTATCATATATCTCTTTCATTAATTTTGAGCATTTTGATATTTTAGGAAGATTAATATATTTTTCAAAATCTCTATATATTAAGGATTTCATTTTATTTTTAATAATAAATATATCCTTATAATCTAACTCATAACTAGCAACTATATTCCCAACCATTTTATTATTTTGATACAACATTGCACGACACCTCATATCTCCAAAATCACTTTTCCAAACATCTGTTATCTCAACTTTTCTATGAGGGAACTCATTTTTGTACCAATTATCAAACTTTTTCCATTCATTTTCCTTATAAAGGATATCACTTAAAAGAATAACATTGTATTTTTTCTTTATTTCTTCCATTTGACTAATCCAATCATCTGACTCATAAGACAATGTTCCATATTCACTATACATTTTGTTAACATTATCTTCTTTATTTACTTTATCAAGATATATTTCTATTGCTTCATATTTCTCTGTACCAATAGATTTTTTAATTTCTTCATATTCTTGTAATATACTCATTTTTTTACCCTCTTTCTTTTGATTTTTTGTTCTTTTCTATGCTATTTGCAAGATTAATATAATTAGAGGCAATACGAGAAAACTTCCCATATTGAAAATCTCCTTTCATTTCTTCACAAATAAAGTTTATTATTTGCTTTATCTGTTTAGGTTTTAAAGACATATTGTAAACTTTTTCTAACTCTTGTTGTTGTCTTTCTGTTCCTAATTCCAACTCTAATGGTGAAGCACTTAAATATTTTAATTCCATTAAACCATGTGCAAGTGCTTCTCTATATTCTGTATCTAAATCACATAAATCAAACTCTATATCTTTTATTGTAACTTTTAACATAATTTATTCCTCCTTATAGACCCATCATTTCTCTTACAACTCGATCAGATGCCTTAATTGTTCCTACTAGAACAAGCATATTAAATACTAATTCTCCTATATATTTCCATACCATTGTTACTGCTGATACAGAAGCATCTACTTCTGGTGGTGACGAGGCAAACAGGGAGAAAATAATACAGGCTAATATTACTATTGCTCCCTCTAAACAAACTGCACAATAACTTTTTATAAAACTTCTTCCTACATTTTGTGTAGGCTCACCTGCAAATGTTGATAGGGGAACAGGAGCTATTGCTGTATATAAATACAACTTAAAGAATCTACCATAAATTGTCATTATCATTATATAAGATAAAACAGTTACAACTAAACCACCAATCAGAGTTACTGCCCATAGTGGTATTGACTCAAAAAATCCACATTTTTCTATTGCTTTAATGATTGTTTGTGGCAATACTGTTTTTGTCATTGTTTTTAAACCTGCTGTTTTCATAATAGTAGATATTAAGCCTTGTACTATTTCAAATATTGATAGCATTAAATCTAAACCATAAGTTACAACTATCTTTGCTATTGCAAATCTTATGAATAATTTAAAAGCGTGTTCAGGTTTTTTCACTTCTGCAAACGATCCACAAGTTTTCATTACACCTACCAAAAAAAATAGAACTAATAATGCTAGTCCTATTGCTTGTAATGCTCCATGAATATTCTTAATAACTTTCCATATTGCACCACCCTTAAATGTTTCTGGTGTTTCAGTAATTAACTTCCAGATTTCTCCTAATTTAGAGTTCCAAGTATCCAATGAGTTTTGTAAGTTTTCTACAACCCAATTTGTACTTAAAATATACATTAAAGCACCACCTCCTTTAATTTATTATTTTTATCAACCTGTTATAATACCAAGAATTTCTTTAGCAAATGTTATCAATAATCCTCCTGCTACAAATAGAAAACCATTTGCTCGTTGGCTAGGATCGTGTGTCATAAATGATAATCCAATTTGAACAATAGAGTATCCTGTAATTATCATTCCTATCCCTCTTATCATTCCAAACATAAAGTTTGATAAATTATTAATAACTGTTAAAGGATCACTTGCAGCATAAACAGGTGTAATCAAACTTATAGAAAAAGATACTATTGCTAAAACAAAAAGTATCTTTCTACAATCTTTCAATTTTTTTAATGTTTTATTATTTCTTTTCTTCATATTCTTCCATCTCCTTTTTTTTAAAATAATTATCTATTTCTTCTGAAGAAATTAGTTCATAATCGCCAATTAGTTCTTTTATATCATCTAATAATTCTACTGATAAATCTTCATTATAATCTGTAAGCGAAAGAGTAGCTATTGCATTTTCTGTTCCTCCATGTAGATATGCTTTTTCCTTTCCATCAGTAGTCTTTAAAACATTAGGATGTTTTAAAATATCATACTTTAAATCTTTAATTGGTCTTTCTCCTCGAATAAATAAAATTGCATATCTATTATCAAGAAGTCTAACCTCATCTGGTGTTAATAACTCTCTACCATTGATTTGATAATTAGTAGAGTAGTTACCACTTCTACCACTTGATTTTCCATATGTGTTTAGGTCTATCGTAGCACGACCTAAATATTCACTAACCATCTTGTGAGTGGATTGCTCATTCCCACCTAAATATAAAAAAGAATCGCAATTTCCAATAATACTTTCCCATTGTTTTTCAAATAATGCTTTTAACTGTGCAATATTTTGCAATATTATCGAAACTGATACTTCTCTTGACCTCATAACTGATAGTATCTTATCAAAGTCATCAGGTAGTGATACATTGGCAAACTCGTCCATTACAAAATGAACATGAACAGGCAGTCTACCACCATATTTGTGATCAGCAATAAAAAACAACTGTTGAAATAGTTGTGTATATAAGATACTAACCAAAAAATTAAAACTTGTATCATTATCAGGAATAAGAGCAAATAAAGCAACTTTTTTTTCTCCTAAAGTATTCAATTCTAATTCATCAGTAGCAGTTAATGAAGCAAGACTATGAAGATTAAACTTTTCAAGTCTTGATGCTAATGTTATTTGAATAGATTTTAATGTTTTAGCAGAGCCAGAGTGGTAGTCTTTATAGTATTTAACTGCTATATGATTTGGATTTCTTCTTTCTAATTTTTCAAATAGCACATCTAATGGACTAATGTAACTATCATCATCTTCTTTAACATCTCCTGCTCGAAGCATTTCCATTACCATAGGAAAGTTTTGTTCTTCTTCTGGTGCTTCATATTTTAAATAAAATACAAGTGCTAATAAAAGCATACTTGCAGCAGTGTCCCAAAATGGATCATTGCTTTGACTACCTTTAGGTGTTGTTGCTTTAAATAAGTTAGTTACTAATTTTTGAACATCATTATCATTTTTTAAATAAACAAATGGATTATAGCAATGACTCTTTTCCATATTTATTAAATCTAGAACTTTTACTTCATAACCATTTTTTTCTAATAAATAACCTAAATCTCTAACTATTTCTCCTTTTGGGTCTAGTACAACAAAACTACTATTACATTGCATAATATTTGGTTTACAAAAAAATCTAGTTTTTCCTGCACCACTTCCACCACATACTAAAATATTTAGATTTCTTCTATGTTTTCTACCATCTAAACCTATTGAAACATTTTGAGTTAGTATTTTATTATCATTACTTTTTATTTTGCAATATTTCTTATTAATCATTTTGGGAGTTCCCCATTTTGCTGATCCATGCTCAACACCTTTTCTATAATTTTTTCTTGTTGAAAAATAAAAACAAAGTCCCATAATATAAATAACAATAAAAATTACAATAGTTTTCAAACTATTATCACAAATACTTATTTTGAATGGATTGTTCATAATTTTAGAAAAACCATCAATAAAATCTATAATTCCTCCTGTTAAATAGGGGGCAAATAGAAGTGCCATCCATATTACAGGTATGATGCCAATTATATATACCCATGTAGGCAATTTAATTGATGTATCATTCATATTATCTAACCTCTAAAGTTCTTTTAGGTGTTTTTATTTTTTCTTGGGCATCTATTGCTTTTAATAACAACTCATTAATAGGTTGTACTATATCACTATTATCAGAATAGCTAAATCCTATTGTATTTTGTTCTATATCATTGTTTTTTAATTTATTATTTTTAAATTCATTAAGTGCATTAATAATAATTCCTAACTCATATTTATCAAGATCCAATCTTGCTTTATCTTTCATTATTTCACCTCTTTCTCATCAAAAAAATAGTATCCACCAAGATTTTCATAATTAATATCATTATATTTTCCCTGCTTAATGTTAGAGGAAAAAATATTTAATGATTCTTTCATGTATCTAAATAATGTTTCTTGGTCTTTTAAAATATTATCTTCAATTAAAATATAATCCACTAAAAACATATCTTCATTATCTATACAAAAGTTAATTTGAAATCTTTTATCTTTATTATTTTCATCATCTTCATGATAAGTTAAATAACAACTTACATTATCATCATAAAAATGAAGTATTGCTAAATATTCATCATTTATTGTGGAAAAAAAAGAACTCTTGTTTTTCAAAAGTTCTCTTATATCACACCTTAAAATAAAATCTTCTTCTTGTATCATCTTACTTGCTCCTTATTTTTCTGTTTTTTCGCAACTTCTTCTAACTTTTTACTCATTCTACTATTCATATCTTCCATAGCAGTTTTTACTGACTCTAATTCATTTCTAATCTCTCTTGACTCCATATTAGATAAAGAGTAGGGAATAGTATCAAGTTTTATTTTAGAAGTATCTATATCATATTTTTTAGCAATCATATAAGCAACACTATTACATTTAAAATTATCTAGTTCAGTATTATTAATTTCGCCTAAACTTACTTTAGCATATTCTATTGCTAATTCAGGTAATAACTCTTTAATATTTTCACATTTTTTAATATATAATACATTATCATT
Organism: bacterium; assembly: GCA_030531905.1. Classification (GTDB taxonomy): domain Bacteria; phylum Bacillota_I; class Bacilli_A; order RF39; family UBA660; genus UMGS995. The sequence goes on from JAUNMG010000002.1 coordinate 25,560, forward strand.
TTTATTCCATTGTGCATATTGATTGCTATTTTCTATACTATCAACAATTTTTACATTAACTGGGCTTTCGTTTAGTAAACCTGCTAATTTTAATTTATCATCATAATTCATCTCAACTGTTTTATCTTTGATATTGGTATGTGATATATCATACATTTTTTTTGGATTATATGAAGTAGCAACTGTTTTATCTGCTCGTGTATATTGACTACTTGGCTCAAGAATAATGATTGGATTTTTAAAGTCTTTAATAGCACCTTTCCAATCTTGATAATCTTTTATTTTAGTAGCATTTGGCATTTGTGCAGTTATTAATAATCCATTACCAACAGAATATTTATCAAACCTAGATTGAACATCTAAATACACTTTATACTTATCTATATTTGTAACAATATCATTAGCAGTTTTATCAATCATATCATAAGCTTTTTGTCTATCTTCATTTTTTTGTTTTATCCATTTTTCTTTGTCAAAACCTTTATTATTATCGTTGTTTATTACATTAGATACTACATCTTCTATATCATTCATTTTTTTACCCTCTTTCTTTTGCTTTTTTTCTTTTAAATCTATTATTCTTTTTATTATCTTTCTTAATTTTGCCCTCATTTTTATCAATTCCTTTTTCCTTATTTTTCTCTTTCTGTTCTTCTTTTATTTTATTTAATTGTTCCTTAACAGATGGTTTTTGTTTTTTAGAAACCTCCTCCTCTGTATAATTTTTGTTCTTGTAAGAAGGATCTGACTGAGGGCTTTTCATCGGGTCTATATCAACTTGTTCCTGTTCTTTAGTAGGAGACATAATATCATCTACTAAATCTTCTACCTTTTTATCTTTATTTTTACTTTCTTCTTTAACTTTTGCTTGTTCTTGTTCCTTTTCAATTTCATGTTTTATTGTTGCATTATTAGTTGTGTATAAGTTGAATTTTTGAACAATTCTATTAATTTTGCTTGCATCTTCTGCTTTTACCATAATGTCTACTAAACTATCTGGGTTTTTATCTTTTTTATTGACTATTGCATGATACAATACACCATATCTTTTCGCTTCTTCTGCAAACTTTTTTAAATCATCTTGTTTTATTGAAAAAACCTTTATTTCCTTTCCAGATTTTAATATCTTTGATAAAGATGTCTTCCCTTTAGTTTTTGTATGTCCTTTTGATAATGCAGCCAATAATGCAAGTAGTTCTTTTGTTGCTGATCCTGCTACTCTTAAATACATTTCAGTACCCTGTAATACTATTCTAACAACAGATTCAGCAGCCTCACCTGATGAGTTCATCTTTATTCACTTCCTTTCTTTCTTCGTATTCTTTTACTTCTTTTAAATTAGAACTAATCGTTGGTATTCTTGTTTCTATATCTTCACATAATTCCACCTCCTTTCTATATTCTTTTATTTCTTTTGATAATTCATCTATCTGCATTTTTATATTATTTTTTGAGTTAGTATCCTTTGTTTGTTTGTGTTCTTTCCATAACTTACTCCTCATATTCATGAGAGTAGTAAGTTTGGTTGTAATTGTTTCTTTATACAAAAAAAATTGCTTGTTAGTTTTTAGTTCATTTCTAACAAGCAATTCTGCTTCTTTTGATAAATCATCTAATTTTTTTATATCCAACCTTACAGATGGAGGAAGTTTTTGATATGGATATTTTTTGGGAAAAACTTTCAAAATATAGCAATATTTTAGATATATAGCATATATCCCTTTTTTCTTGTGATTTGAATATTTAGTCTTTCTTATATGATGTATTTTGTTATTATATTCTTCTATAAATGGTATTCTTGTAGCATGAGTATTTTGTATACGTTCTGTTAACTTATCAATAGAATAATCTTCTCCAAAACATCTCACAATTCTTATATTTTTTTTGTAAGGATCTCTCCTTATACTTAATTTATTTGCTCTATATGTTAACTCATATCCCATTGCAATCATTAATTCTTCAAAATCTTTATAAGAATATGCCATAGCAATAGCTCTATTTAAATCTTCTTTTGCTATTGTATAATAATTTATTCTTTGAAAGTTTCCCTGTTGATAATTAGCATAGTTAATTCTACTATTCCTACATGGCTTTTCTTTTAAAACACTTAATTTATATTCTTCACATAAACTATCTGATATTCTTCGCAATTCTGCATAAGTTTCTCTGTTGTCATAATACTTTTTACCATCTACAAATGATACAGAATTAATTACAAAATGATTGTGAATATGATTAGTATTAATATGTGTACTAACTATAACTTCAAATCTATCTCCCCACATTTCTTGTGCCAATTTAACTCCTATCTCATGTGCTATTTCTGGTGTTACTTCTCCCTCTTTAAAAGATTGAAAAGCATGATAGCCTTGTATTCCATTTTCTTTATTAAACTGACCTTTAGTAATAGCCATTTCTTCATAAGCAATTTCTGGAGTAGAATGTATTCCTGATACAAATAATTGTTCTTCTGTTTTATAACTATCTTCTATATATTCAACAGTTTTATGCAAATCTTGATAATTTAATTTACTATTTGAGTTTTTTGTCTTTTCCACATTAGTTGTATAATCAATAACATGATCTAATCTGCTTCCTATTTTCCAAATTGAAGTTACTGCAATATTATCATCTCCTTCCACAAAAAAAGGGAATATATTTTTTTATAATATTTTCCCATAGATTATTTATATAAATCCTTATATAGTTTATTTCCTTGTTCTATAACAGATTTTAAACTTGATAAATCATAGTTAAGTTTTTTACTTATATTATTTGTTATATCGTTATAATGCAATTTATCGAATTCTTCTTCTATAATATCATTCTTTTCATTATATAAAGTAACATGAAGATAATCCCAATCTAACCAAGTTATAGAAATCACTTGATCATTATCTAATGCTATATCACAGTCTAAATTTGAAAGATAAAAATGCAAATCAAATTCAAGTAACTTTGGCATTTTTTGATTAGGAACACTAAAGGTAATTCCATTATCTTTTAGTACATAATATCCTTCCTTATTCTTAATAAAATTATTTACTTTTATACCTTCATTGAAATGACTTTCTAATTTATTTTTCGTATTGCTATAAATTACTAAATAAATACAAAATGAACAAATAAGAATAATTAATATACTAATAATTACTTTTAAAATTACTTTATACTTTTTAGTATTTTTTGCGTTTTTATCAATTTCTTTAACCATATTCATATTTTCTTTTAATAAGATGTCTAGGGAAATATTAAACTCATCACTTATCTTAATAAGTGTTTCTATATCTGGATAATTTTTTCCATTTTCCCAATTTGATATAGTTTGTCTTGTTACATTAAGAACTTCTGCAATATCATCTTGGCTCATCTTATTATCCTTTCTAATTTTTTTAATTTTTTCATCCAGATTCATTATTTATTCCTCCTTTCAACATCATAATAAAACCTTTTTAGTTATTGTAACATCAAAAGGTTTTTACATCATAGCAAGAATTTCTTGCTTTTTAATAAATTGTAATTTGTGCTATTCACAGGTTCCACTATGACTTTTAAAATAATTATCTATATTTGCCATTGAATTATCAATATTATTAAAATTTACAATTTTCTTTATTTCATTTGACATTTCTTTTGAGCAACTATCACATTTAAAATAATCATTTGTGCCAAATTCTATTTGATACTTTTTATTATCAATAGAACATATTGTAGTAGCGCTGCTTTCCACATTATGATTATCCTTTTTAGCAACTGTACAAATTCCTAAACTTATTACTGCAATTATCATAAATACAACATAGCCAATAAATATAAATCCTATTACTTTTAAAATTTTTATTATTATACCAGCTAGTCGTTCTGTGTTACTTATTTTATTCATTAAAAACTCCTTTGATTCATTATCCAAAATTTCATCAATACTTACATTAAATGCCTTTGATAATCTTTTTAATTGTTCTGGGTTAGGTGTTGTTTCTCCTAATTCCCAATTAGAAATAGTTTGTCTTGTAACATCAACTACTTCTCCTAATTGTTCTTGTGAAAGTCCTTTTGACTTTCTTAATGATTTAATGTTTTCTTTTAGCAATTTACAACATCTCCTTTCCTATAAGCATTATATTAAGGATTGTTCGTTGCTACAAGCAATGCTTTTTAACATTTAACTCTAACCTCTACAAATTGACTATCTAAGTTTTGTCAATACTAAATTTATAAAAATATTATACCACGACTAAAATCACGAAAATAGGCATTTTTTTAAAATTTTCGTGTATTATAGTGATATATGTGATAAAATGAATTTGTTAATTTATTTTGAATGTTGTATTATTTTTACACATTGTATATAACATTCTTAATATTTTTGTTGAACACGCAGTTAGGTTTTCATAGTAATGTTTGCCTTCTGCTTTTTTTGTTAAATAATAATTATAAACGGGATGGTTAGGACACTGACGACCTAATTTAACTACCATTTGACTAATATTAAATAATATCCATCTTGCATATTTATTTCCTCGTTTAGAGATTGTTCCATGAACATTAATACTTTTTCCTGATTGTATAATTGTTGGATCTAACCCACAAAAAGCAATTAATTGTTTATGGTTATCAAACCTAGTAATATCCCCAAGTTCTCCAAGTAATTCAGTTGTTAATACTTCTCCAATACCATAAAATGAATTGATAATATTAAAGTAAGGTGATTCTTTTGCTGTTTCAATCATCTTGTCTTTTAACTCATTTATTGTCTTAATGTTTTCTTGTAAAACACTTGCCATATCTGATAAGTTTTTAACATCTGAATGATCTTTATCTACTCCTGGATAAGAATTAAGAGAAATCTCTTTAATTTTATTTGCTAATCTTTTGTAATAATAATCATGTCTTGAATTAGTTTTATATAAATTATTATATAAAGCATCAATTCTTTTTTCTTTAACTATATAAGCATGAGGAAATGTTTTTATAAAGTTTAAAGCTGTTTCTTCATAGATTCTACTACCTTTAAATATTTCTTCAAACTCTGGAAAACAAATATTAATCAATCTCTTATATCTATTTTTACAACTAACATTTAACTGTGTTAGATAAAAATACTGTCTTGTCATCGCTTTTAAATTAGCATATAAATCTTTCTTTGATAAATCGTGATATTCTACTTCATTAACAAAAAATAACTTGGCTAATCTTATACAATCTTTAGTATCTGTTTTCGTTTTTCTTAAAGTATCATAATTGTTTTTAGTAGTTAAACTATTGATTACCAAAGTATTAAAATTATTCTCTTTAAAATATCTTTCTACTGGCAAATGATAGATTCCTGTTGATTCCATGAATATTGTTAAATCTTCTAATTTAAAACTATTAATCTGATTTTTCAATTTATCAAAATCCTTTATATTATGTTTAATTTCCTTTGGTTCAATTAAAACCTCTCCATACTCTGTAGATAACATTACCATACTTTTACATTTTGCAACATCTACACTTAATACTGCTCTCATTACTTACTCCTTTCTGAATTTAAGTCTTCTGTTTCCACCATTACTTCATCAAGCTTGTTATATAGATTCTTTGACCTCACTATCTTAAACTAAATTAATAATAGAAATAAAAGCTGAACTGTCAATTTGTTAGATTCTAAGACCTCTGTAATTTGCCGTTCTCACTTAAACTCTTAGTAAATAATTTAACATAAAAAATAAGATATAAATATTAAATTATTTACATCTTAAAGTATACTTGTAATTTGTTGCTATAATTGTTTTGTAAAACATATAATTTTATTTACTTCTTTAAATCCATTTTTTAAATGAAATCTATAACTTATCTCATTTTCTAATTCGCAATCACTTGCTATTTCTTTACAACCTTTTTCTTTTGCCCAATTTTCACTTTGTATAATTAACTGTTGTGCTATATTTTGGTTTCTATATTCCTCTTTTACAAAAATACCTTCCAAATATGCGACAGGGCTAGAATTAACACCTTCAACATATTCGTACCTTAAAGAAACTTGTGAAAAAGCAACTGGAACATTATTCTCATAATCAAGATATATACATACATTATCTGAAAATAAATATTCCTTAAATTCATTTTCTAAATCTACCAATGAATGATTATTCCATAATTCTTTCGCTAATTTTGCTACAATTACATAATCTTTTTGTTCTGCTTTTCTAATCATAATACACCTCTACAAATTACTATTTATCGAATAACTTATATATACATATTATCATAAATATTCATATAGTTCTATTTCTTATCCATAAATAAATATTTTTTCTTAATTTCTATAATAAGATTATTTAAAATATCAACTTGTTTTTTGTAATAGGGAACATCTATAAAATTAAATGTGTTAGCTTTATGAGCTATTTGATTTAAGTTAATACCAACTTTTCTTATTTCTTTAATAGCATTATAAAACTCTTTTGGAGGTTTTTCTTTTGGTTGATAGTCTAATGCTCTTGTTCTCATATAATTTGATATAGTCATTCCAACTTGTGCTGCTTTTTCTTTAATTAGTCGATCCTCATCATAACTAACTAAAATCTGTTTTTTTAAAACTCTTGTTTGCATTTTTTTAGCTCCTTTATTTCTCGTTCATATTCGTTAATACGATTTATTTGTAAAATGCACATTAGTGCAATACCACTAAAACCTCCAAAGATAAAAATCAATAATTCTTTCATATTTAAAATCCTCCTTTTCTTGCATAAAAAAATTAGTAGTTGCCTACTAATTTAAACTAATATCTCTCTCAATTTTTTTACAACATCATTTTTTGATAATAATACATTTCTATTTTCAATTAGATAATCTAAAAATATGTTTTTAGATTTATCCTCATTTAATTTATTCATAATAGTAGATATGACATGAGCCTTAAACCTTTGTTTATCCAATTCTGTCAATATCATTTTATCTAAATTGCTAATCATATATACTTCATCCTCATCTAAAATTATTGTCATAACTATATTATCATAAAACCATGAAAAACTCTATTACAAAGATAAAGTTTTCATGTATTAAATATTATTATTCTTTATTTTAAAGGGGTTTGGGGTGTTCCCCATATTTGAAAACTTACAGGAGTATGTTTTCAGTGCTTGCTAGGACAAGAGACTTACTTCTCAAAAAAGCAATTCCCACAGTATGGACACGAAAAATCACAACTATTACAAGAAGATTTTTCTGTTGTAACAGGTTTTTTATTGCTATTTTCTTCTATATCTATATCAATATTTTCATCAGTTTCTTCAAAAATATATTCATTTCCTAATAAATATTTTTCTATAATATTTATAACTTCTTCTTCATTTTCTGCATTTATTTTAACTTTACTTTCTTCAGTTTTTGTTACAAATAAATCAAATACTTTTGTATTTTTATTATATATTCCCATTATTTTTAATATATCAATAAGATTTATTTCTAATGCTTCACAAATGCTTATTAAGTTATTTATATGAGGCATTTTTCTTTTTCCACTTTCAATTTTAGAAAGTTCAGAGTGATTAATACTTGCTAATTCAGCAAGATGTCTTTGTGATAATCCTTTCTTTTCTCTTTCATTTCTTATTATATTTCCTAATTTTATATACTTAATTTCCATTTTTCATCTCTCCTTTTCATATCTTTCTTTATAATTTATTTTTAATTTTTTACATAAAAAATCATTGACATCTTTACCAATTCTTGGTGGATCATCAATGACTTTATATCTACTACTTAAAATTGTTTTGAGAGCAAAAGATGCTTCTCGTCCTGTAATATCATTATCTAAATGTAATATAATTTTACTTATATTTTGATGCTGATTTAGATAATATTTTAATGCTAATGGTATTGTACTTTCTTCAATATTTCTTGCAGGTCTATAAACTCCTGCTAAAGATAATAGATTTTCGTTATACCATTCTTTATTTTCTAACTTTAATAATGTGGCATAAGATAATAAATCTATCGCACTTTCGAATAAATGTAATGTATCGTTTTTATTAATTGAATCTAATTTAAAAGAGAATGCTTTATGACTTCCATAGCATTCTCCCTTAAAATTATTATTTAAAGTACCTCTAATAAATCCATATCTAGCAGTATTATTCTTATCCATACCAACAAAAACAACATTGTTATTTTTGTCTTGAAATATTGTTTCATTATCAATACACTCATCTATAATATCTTTATCAATACCTCTTTTTAATAAATAATTTATTGCTTTTTCATTATCATTTGCTTTAGTTGGTAGAGTTAGATTTAATTTTTTTAAATCATTTTGTTCTTCTTTTATTGCATATTTATAATATGTTGGTGTTTCTATTTTTTCATGATTTAAAATAATATTCATTGCTTCTTTGAAACTATAATCTCTAACTTTAATCAAATAATCCAAAGCACTTTTACCACCAATACCACGAGAAAACCAATTCCATAATCCATTTGAAATAACTAAACTATCATGAGTTTTTGTAATGTAAGTGCTATCACTTTTTTTTATTAATTCATCTGGCTCATAATTTTTTAGATAAGATAATAAATCCATTTGTTTTACATGATTTATTTGATTTTTAGTATAATATGCCATTATCTTGAGTCAATAGTCTCCTTTTTTTTATTAATTTGAATATTTTTCTTTTCTTCTTTCAACATTTCCTCAAGTTGTGGCAAAATTTTTTCTTTAATATTATTAACATCTATAGGATCAACAACACAAATTTCATTAAGATATTGTAATTGTTCGCTTTCTTTTAAATCTAAAAATAAATCATATAAATATTGTTTTCCACCTTTTGAATTAAATATTTCATATATATCTATTTCATAAATTTCTTCTATTTCATATCTATTTTTTAGATTATTACAAAAATCATAATTATCAAAATCATTTAATGCATTTGTAATCATTTGTATTAATTCTCTATTAGAATCAGTTTCTAGTTTTAATTTTATCGAATTTACATAATCAGTTGCCAAATCAACAATTCCAATTTCTATATTATCTTCAATAAAATTATTAAGTTGTCCCTCGCTTTCATAAAAACTTTTGTATAAATAATCAAGTGTATTTTTTTGATTATACAAAGCACTAAGTTCAATTATATTATACTTGGTGGTATCAAAAGAATTAAATATATCTACAAGTTCTCTTTTCATGGTTAGTTCATAACAATGATTTATTACTTCTTCTATTGATTTGTTTATAAGATTGTTTTTATACTCTTGATATTCTTTTCTTATTTTTTCATATACTTTATTACAAAATTCTTTTTTACTATACATACATTTTCCTCCTGTTCTATTAATATTTATCTATATTTTTAAATTGATTATTAATATATTTATCCAATAGGTCATCCAAACTAGTAATATTTTCTTTTGTTATAAAATAGTTTTTATATTCCATTCCTTTTTTAATAATTAATAAAGTTCTTATAAATTCTTCATAATTTATAGAATAATTATGTTTTTTTATAATAAGTGCATTATCCTTATATGATATAACAACATCATTATTAGGTTGTAAATTGAGTCTATCTCTATATTCTTTTGGAATAACAATTCTACCTAAATCATCAATTTTTTTTAACATAATTATTTTCCATTTCTTCTTTTATGTTATTAAAAATATAATTATCATTTTGAAAAATACCCATTTTAGAAAAATAATAGAATGCATTTCTTCCTCCAACAAAAAACATTTCTTCTAATTCTATATCCCTTATTTGCATATATTTATCTAATATTTCAATAAGAACTTTTACTTCATCATTATTAAGAGCTATTATTTTAGAATCTTCTAAAACTGATCTTAAATTAGAATATTCTTTTAATTTGTTTTCAATAAAATCTTCCATAGCAGAATATTCTTTATTTTTTTTAGATAGTTCATTTATTATGCTTTCTTCATAATGCCAAAACTCGTTGCAATAGGCAGTGAAAAATGAGTCAAGATTTTTCATAATTTTTCCTCCTCATCAGCATAATACAATTTATATTTTATGGATACAAACCTGTAAATTATCTTTCTCGACTGCTTTTATACTCTTGACGAACATTTTCTACATCTTCTTCTTCGTTCATAATTTCATGAGTTGTTTCATCTAAATTAAGCAATTTATTAACTTTACTTAACCTTTTTGATTTTTCTTTTAATTCATCTTCCTGACTAAACTTTTTTCCTAACTCCAATTTTGCTTTTTCTAGTTGTTTTTTATTGTCATCAATACTAGATTCAGTAGTAGTAATTTTTTCACTAATATTCTTAATAGCATTATCAATTCTTGTAATATTTCCTATATCACTTGTACCTAATTCAATAGAATATATTTCATTATTAGTAAGATATAGTCTATATGATTTATAAAATGGGATAAATTGTATTTCCATTTTAAAACATTTATATTGACCAATCTCATGCTTTTCTTCATTGGTATATTTCTTACATTCTTCTAATATTTTTTCTCCTGCTTCTTGTTTATCATAATATATATTTCCATTAATAGTCATTCCTACAAACTTTTCATCTTCAATAGAGTATTGACTATTTAATATTTCTAAATCTTTTTTATAATTTTCTAGGATGTTTTCTAATTGTTTTATTTTATTTGGATAGTCTTTTTTTACTTTACTTTCTAGGCTATATTGCTCACTTAAAAAGTTTTGCTTTAACAATAATAGTTTAGATACTTGGCTATCTAACTCTGTTTTTTCTATTATTAATGGATTGCCAGCAGCAAGTGCTTTAATTTCTGCATAAGATAGTGCAACTTCATCTATATCTTCTGCACTTCTTAATGGTGTCTTTGATGTCATAATTTGTGAAATAAACTTTTGTTTATTTTCAACTAATTGATATAAATAAGCATCAAAAGTTTTTTCAGTAATATATCTATAAATATAAATATTTTCATTTTGATTTCCCTGTCTAATGCCTCTACCATCTCGTTGAGTAAACCAACTTGGTAGCCATGGACAATCTAAATGATGAATAGAAATTAATCTATCTTGGCAATTTGTTCCTGCACCCATTTTTAAAGTTGAGCCTAATAAAACTCTAATATTTCCTTTTCTTACTTTACTAAAAATCTCTTGTTTTTGAATATCTGTCTTTGCATTATGGATAAACTCTATTTCATTTTCAGGTATTCCTTTTTCAATTAACTTGTTTTTTAGGTCAGTATAAACATTAAAAGTATCATCATCTTTTGGAGTTGATAAATCACAAAATACTAATTGAGTTAGTTTATCTTCTTTATTTTCCTCCCATATTTTATATACTAATTCGCTACATTTAGTAGTTTTACTATTAATGTCATCTCCTAATAATTCATTAATTAACCTTTGATCTAAAGATAATTTTCTTCCATCATTAGTGATTTTTAACATATTATCTTCATGAGCATCAACTAATCTGTTTCTAACTTTTTCTGCTCTTTCTGCAAATGATTTAACTAATTCTAACTGTAGTTCACTAGGTTTAGATATAATAGTTTCATAATGAGCAGTAGGGACAGGGAGGTTAAGCATATCAGAAGTTTGAATATCTGCTATTTCTTTAAACATTGTCATCAATTCTGGCAAATTATAAAAGCGAGCAAATCTTGTTTTTGTTCTATAACCACTGCCTTCTGGTGCTAATTCTATTGCTGTAATTGTTTCTCCAAATGTAGATGCCCAAGCATCAAAATGTTGTAAATTACGATCAATTAATGTTTCATATTGTAAATATCTTTGCATTGTATATAACTCTGCCATAGAATTACTAACAGGTGTTCCTGTTGCAAAAATTACTCCTTTACTATTTGTTAATTCATCTAAATATCTACATTTCATAAATAAATCAGAAGATTTTTGTGCTTCAGTTTGTGCTAAACCACCAACATTTTTCATTTTAGTATATAAATATAGATTTTTATAATAATGTGCTTCATCAACAAATAGTCGATCAACACCAAGTTCTTCAAATGTTACAACATCATCTTTTTTATTATCATCATTTAATTTTTCTAACTTTTTCTCAATAGATTTTCTTGATTTTACTAACATTTTTATAGAAAACTTTTCTCCATTATGTGCTTTCAAATCCTCAATACCTCTGCTAATATCATCTAATTGTTGTCTTAATATATTTTCTTGTCTTTCTTTTGACATTGGTATTTTTTCAAATTGTGAATGACCTATAATAATTGCATCATAATCTCCTGTCGCTATTCTTGAACAAAACTTTTTTCTATTTTTTGTTTCAAAATCTTTCTTTGTTGATACCAAAATATTTGCACTAGGGTATAGTTGTAAAAACTCACTAGCAAATTGTTCTATGATATGATTAGGAACTACAAATAAACTTTTATTGCATAATCCTAATCTTTTGCTTTCCATTGCAGCAGCAACCATCTCAAAAGTTTTTCCTGCTCCAACTTCATGGGCGAGTAGAGTATTACCTCCATATAGTATTCGAGCAATAGCATTAACTTGATGAGTTCTCAATTTTATTTCAGGATTCATACCCTCAAATTCTATATGTGATCCATCATATTCACGATTTCTAAACGAATTAAACTTTTCATTATATAGTTTAGTTAATCTCTCTCTACGATCAAAATCATTCCATATCCAATCTTGAAATGATTGTTTTATTTTATCTTGTTTTGCTTGAGCAATAGCAGTTTCTTTTCTATTTAAGACTGCTTTTTTCTTTCCCTCGCTATCATATACATAATCAAAGATTTTAGTATCTCTCAAATTAAGAGCATCTTCTAGTAATCTATAAGCATTTGCTCTGTTAGTTCCATAAGTTGATGTTACTGCTACTGATGTTCTATCATAACTTTTATTTTCTATATTCCATTCTCCAGTTAAATTAGAGTAATGAATCTTCATATTATTTCTAGCACCATAAGATGAGTCAAATAAATCAAACATAAACTCTGTCATAATATCTTCTGGTATCCAAGTTGTTCCAATTCTAACACTTATTTCTTCAGCAGGTATATCTTTTGGTATAACTTTTTTTAAATACTCAACATTAACATTATAACTGCTATCTTCTTCTGTAAACTTTTCTGCTTCATATAATTTTTCTCGTATATTACCAGATAAATATTCATCAGCAGTAACCCAATTATTTGGATTTTCCTTTTCTGGTACTCTAAATATTTCTCCTCTTAATTCTTCAATTATTTTATCCATATCCATTTTGCATAGACTTTGAATATATGATAAATCTACTTTTGCTTTATCACACAGAGATATTATTAAAGCATCTCTTGCACTTTCTACAGCTCTATTTTTAATAAGTGGCTTAATTGTTCTTTTTGTGAACATATCTGCTTTTCTTGCTAAATTTCCATTTTCGTCTAGTATTTCTAATGAACATAATAAGAAATAACTACTATCATTAGAAAAAGCAGTAGAGTTACCTCTGCTATTAATTAGTCCATATTTCTTTGTAAACTTATCATAGCAATCATTTAATTCTTCTTGTTTTTTTGTAATGTCCTCATCTGGATAGTCAGATAATTGCATATCTATTATTTCTCGTGTTATATCTCTTAATTCTATTAGTCCTTTAACTCTGTTTTCAGCAGTTGCAGATAATTTTTGTGGATACATTCTACTATCTTCTCTGTAGTATATTTCATCATCAATTAATGTATAAGAAAAGTTTCTAATATTTAGATCAGCCTCAATAGAATTATCTTCTTCTTCAATTTCTTCTATTTGATAGTCTTTTAATTCTGCATGAATATTTTGTATAGCATTATTTAATAATTCTCCCAAATCTTCGCCATTTGATTTACAAGTTGATGAGTACCCACCATATTGATTAGATACCATTTTCATAATACCTAAAATCATGTTAGGATTATCTACAAAATATTTATTCATAACTATTCCATCTTGATTAGTGTCTAAATTAACCCATTCAGGCATTATATCAGTTATAGAATCTCTTTTTTGCAGAAATATAATATCACTTGTAACAGTAGTTCCTGCACTATCTAAAAAGGTATTATCTGGCAATCTTATAGCACCTAGTAAATTTGCTCGTTGAGCTATATATTTTCTAAAATCAATATTTTCTTTATCTAATGTTCCCTTACTTGTAATAAGAGCAATAATTCCACCTGATCGAACTTTATCGATTGTTTTTGCAAAAAAATAGTCATGTATGACAAAACCATATTTGTCATATTTTTTGTCATTTAATCTCTCTGTTCCAAAAGGTACATTTCCAACAACTACATCAAAAAAAGAGTTTGAATAATCTACCTTTTCAAACCCTTGTATTGCAATAGAAGATTTTTGATATAGTTGTCTAGCAATTCTACCACTTATGCTATCTTTTTCAACACCATATATTTTTAAATTATCATTATTTGGCATCATACCTATAAAATTACCAATACCACAACTTGGATCTAAAATATTTCCTTTTTTTAGTCCCATTTCTTCAAGTGCTTTATACATTGAACGAATAACTATTGGTGGAGTATAAAAAGCATCAACAGTTGTATTCATAGCATTGCTATATTCATCATCAGTTAATAATTCTTTTAACTCATTATATTCATTTATCCAACCACTATCTTTTTCAAATGCTTTTGAAAGCCCACCCCAACCTACATATTTAGAAAGTATTTCTTGTTCTTCAGGTGTAGCATATCTGTCTTCATCTTCACATTGCTTTAGAACTTTTATTGCTTCTATATTATTTCTATATCGTTCTTTAGGAGTACCCACACCCAAATAATCAGTATCAATTTTATAATTTATTCTTTCTTCATAAGGTACTTCTGGATGTAAGATATAATTAGTAATTCTACTTTTTACTTTCTTTTTAGGTTTATCATCAACAAGTTCAGGATTATCAATAATTTCTTCATTTTTATCATCATTAACACTAGATAATACTTCTTTTCTTCCAATGCTTAAATCAATATTTTTTTCATCAAACTTACTATAAAAAATATAAAACGAATCTGGTGTAACATTTATTGAAAAATCTTTGTCTTTACTTAAATATTTTAAGAAAGGATCTATTTCTATACTTTCTCTTAATAAAGTTTCATCTTTTTTATCTATATTGAAATAAGTAAAACTGTTTTCTCCTTCCTCTGTCATATCGCTTTTAATAGTTATAGTTAAGTTTCTCTTATTTGATTTGATATGATTCCATTTTTCTAATTCTATACTATCAACATAAAAAGTTCCTTTGTATTTGGTATCAAAAGAATTAAATATATCTACTAATCTATCTGCTAGTTCTTGTTCTCTAGGTGCAAATAAAGTTAATTGAGAAGTATTGCTTCTATCTTTAACTATCACTTTTTCTTTTTCAGTTGGTATAATAACTTCTTTTTTAACATCATATTTTTTTCTATACTCTTTTAATCTTTCTAAATCTTTGTTATCAACTAAATCGACTGTTCCATCATCATTATAATTGAATAATCCATCAAATAGAAAATTATAGAAACCTTTACCCTCCCAAACATTGTCATCATCTTCTGCTATTAAATCTCCATCTTCATTAAAATCTAAATTAATATCATAAATCTTATGTTTATTCAAAATGTGATTTATTAAATCTATCTCATCATTGTATTCTCCATAAAATTGTTCTTCTTTAGTATCCTTATTATTTTCACTCCATAAACCTTTATTTCTATCGTCTTCTCTTAATTTATTTTGGAAATCTTCTAAATTCATTACTCGTGAAATTGATATATATTTAGAGTTATTTATTATAACCTCGAATATACCAATTTTTTCTATTTGATAGTCATTATCATCAATGTAAACTGTATCTCCAATTTTATAAGAATAAGAAAAGAGAATACTATCTTCAGTATCCTCATTATTTATACTAGTATTAGTTCTTTCATAATTATTTCTTCTGCTTGCATCTTGATATTGTTCATCATTCCCAACCATTCCATTTGATTGTTCTTCTTCATTTCTTCTGTTATATTCAATTTCTGTTTCATCTGTTTCATTATTAATTCCATTCTCTCCTGTGATGTCATTTCTATCTCTTTCAAATGAGATGTTAGAGTTCCTTTCATCAACATTGCTTGATATGTCCCTTTCTTGTTCTTTTTCAAGTATTCCAACCTCATCATTGAATATTTGCCCATCTCCATTGGTGTTTCGTCCATCACTTTCAGATTTGGTAGAAGATATTTTCCTACCTTTTTGTATGTTATGTTCATAAAAATCGCTCCTTTCAACTTCTTTTTTCTGCTCACCACTATCATATATAGATTTATTTTGTTTATCAAATGTGTAAGTCTTATCTATTTCTTCCAATCGCACATTTTTTAATGCAACATATATTTCTTTAATACCTACTTTTGCTATATCACTTATTGATGTTCCTAATCTTGAAATAGCATCTAAATCTTGAAAATTAGATATATCTATAAAATCAGTAGCATTAAAAAAAGGAGAGGGATCAATACCACTCCTATTTAGCATCATATAAGCAATACTATTTTTTAATATATTTTTATAACTTTCTTCAATTAAATCATTATCAATATTTTCTAATCTAGTATTATTTTTATTATCAATTAGGTCATTATAATAGTCTAAATAATTATCTTCCATTAAATTATTTGATAGGGATTTAACAGAACTTATGAAATCATCTTTATTTTCTAAAGTTCCAAATCTATTTTCTAAACGCTCAATTATTTGTTGCTCATATACTTTTGGTACTGTCCATATTTTTACTTGTTTACCTTTTCTACCATACATACTATGAGTATCATTTAACCCCCATACATATTTAATCTTTTGATTTCCATTATATTCAGTTAATAAACCTATACCAGAACAACCTGTATTTATAAATCTTTTATATGTGTTATTCCATGTTTTTATATCAGCAGTTGCGATTGCTTCAGGTCGTTGAGCATATATTAATAATTGCTCACTAAAAGAATTGGTGTAATTCATTGATGCAGTTTTTAGAAAACTTTGCCATGATCTTGAATCTTGAGATATTAAATCAATAGTTTCATTATATAAATCATTGATTATTTCAACAGTTGTCGCCATATTCCACCTTCTTTCATAATTAATTTTTTTATCTTGCTACATCTTTATTTGTTTTTTTATTTGTCATTTCTCGTTGAGCTAGAAGTATTACTTTATCCAAAACTAATACTAATTCTGAATCACTTGTACTTCCTAATTTGCCTTCAATTCCAATAATTGCTCCTTTTTTGCATTTTTTATCCATATTTTTTATTACATCCTCAAATAATACACAATGAACAACAAAAGAATTATCTTCAGTTATTTTTGCTGTCGAACTTTTAGGAATACCTATTTTCATTTGTGCATATTTTATTCCATCATCTGTTTTTTTGATTTCTTTTATATCGTCTAACATCTTTGCTACTAGCATCACTTTATTCAACATATTTAATCATTCCTTTTTAAGTTTTCTCTTGTAATTAAAAGTTTTTCATAGTAATTCATTTCATATTCACTATAATGTTCGACATTGCATAAAAGAATATAAATTAATTGTGTTATTTCATTATTAAAATATCTAATATCAATATTTGTTTCTCCATTTTCATCAGTATGAGGAACACTATATTGTAGTATTTTCTCTCTTATTTTTTTAGCTTGTATTGATATTTCTTCATTATCTGTATTACTTGCTCTAGTTAACAATTCACATAAATTGTTAAATGTATCTATATCCACAACAATTCTAATTGGTGGCTTTTTAGTTTGAAATGGCATTTTTATCTTCCCCTTTCTTTGTCTTTTATTTCTGCACTTTTATACTGTATTTCACTTTTTTTAATATTCACATTTTCATTTGATACATCTTTCGCTTTTATTTCTTTAATATTTATACTTTCAATAGTATCTTTTAATATTCTTTCTGCTTCTTCATGATTTGGAGCAATAACTTCTAATGTCATATTTCCAAATAAACTTACATTAAACTCAAATTTGTTCATTTCGATCATTCCTTTCTTCATATCCACTTAAAAAAGCAATTATCTTTTTATCTTTAATTGCTTTCTTAAAATCAATAATTATTAATGCTTCATTTGCTTGTAAACTAGGTATCTTACCTAAATCTTCTAACTTCATTGATAGTATTTTCTTATCAGTATTAAAACCTGCTTGAAATAACTTTTCTAATGTTTTAGTAATTTGCATAATTCCATACTTATCCATTGTAATCGCTCTCCTCAATTTCTTCAAAAATATATATTAATTGCTTGTTAGTATCTTCTTTACAAGTGATTAAAGTTAAAGTTTTTGTACTCAAGCTACAATTAAATGTAGTTTTACCTGTCTTTTCTATTTCATAGTTGTCTACCAACTTATAAGAGTATTTTCTATTCTTATAGACAATAGTTGCTATATCATCTTTAGTAAGTTTTACTAAATCTTTAAAATATGCTTTTTGTCCATTACCAGAATGTCCTGCTAAAATTAAATTACCATTTTCTACATCTGGCATATTAGACTCTTTCAATATTTGAATATTCTTATCTACATTGTTATTTTTAGATTTAATATCATATAAACCTTTTTCAAGATTTATCTTTGGTATTTCTAATAAAGCTATATATTGTTCCTTTGCTTTTGGAGTAGTATCTGCCTTATCTTCTGTAATTGTTTCTTTGTCATCTTCTACTTTTTGTTCCTGATTATCTTTAAAATTAGTAATATTTTCTTTTTCTTCTATATTTTTGAAAATATATGAAATCATTTTAAATGACAATGTACTTAAACCTAATATAATTAACAAAAAACCAACTAATTTTAGGCTCTTTCTTTTATCTTTTGTTCTCATAAATCACAACTCCTATTCCTAAAATTATCATAATTACTGCACATATCTCTATTGTGTGTTTATCATGTATTACTGTATCAGGTACTTCAACAATTATTACTTCTTCAGGTTCTTCTGGTATTTCTTCAGGCTCATCTTCTGGTTCTATAACTATTTTCTCATTATAAAAATATATTGATTCTTTGGTATGATTACCCTCAATAGTAAATACATAATCATCAATAAACTTATAATTTTCAACACCAGATATTTGAACAACTTTATATGTTCCTAGTTTTAAATAAATTGATGTATTACCATCTTCATTAGTAGATATAGTATCAATTAATTCTCCTGTATCATTGTTATATATTTCAAACTCTGCATTTTCTTCTGGTGCATATATACCATCTGATCCATAAAGTTTATTAATTTTAAACTCTGTATATACTGTCATATTAATTCTTCCATTAATGAATGTTGGATCACCTCTTGATAAACATTTTTGATTTGAGCTATCATATAACATAGGAATCTTATCGTTAGTTTTTGCATTTAAGTTAATTGTTCCTTCATAACCTTTCTTTGCAGTAATAACTAAATCATTTCCATTAATTTTCATATCTAAACTATCATTAGAATTAACAGTAAAAAAGTTAGATAAAATCTCATTATTATCATGTAATGTTATAGTTTCTCCAACTTTCATATCTACTGTTTGATTATTAAAACTAATTGTTTTTCCATGCTTTGCTACTAATTGTTTTATTTCATTCATTTTAGCATCATACTTATCTATTCTAGTTAAGGTGTGATCTCCCTCTGCTATTGGATAAGGTGTTGCAACTTTTTCTGTAACTTCCCAAATTAATAATTGTGTTGCTGCATACCAATCTAAATCATTATGATTTCCATAACCATAACCATAATATGCATATAATTCTATTCTTTCTATTTCTTCTTCTGTTAAATCTGTTAATGCTAATTTATCTGCTGTACTTTCATAACCATTAACAAGGGAGTTATCGTTAAACTTTACATGTGCTTGTATGCAATAAACATACCCACCATCACTTCTTCTTTTAATTGGGTTTTCGTCTCCTATAACCCAATAACTTAAATCATTATATTTTGTAGTTGCTACATAATATGTGTAGCTATAATCAATATCAAGAATATCTCTAGTTGTTTGTGCATTTGCTATTATTGGAATTGCTCCAAACATAGTAAAAAATATAAAAACACATTGCATTAATTTTTTAAAAACTTTATTCATTATTTCATCATTCCCTTCTTTTTTTTCAATAAAAAAGCCTCTTAAATAAGAGGCTACTTTTAATATCCTAATGCTCGAAAAGCACCAAGATAATATTTATTACCATCAACATATACTTTAACCCAACATCCAATAGTATCAACATACTTTCCACTTACATAACCATAATTTGTAACAAAACCATATTTTTGATTTATAGAATTTGCTTCATTTATACAATCATTAATATTTGAGTATGCTTTTTCTTCCCATGAAAACATTGGAGTATTATAGTAAGCATATTCACTAATTCCAAGTTTTTCCCATTCAGTTTGTGGTCGAGGTGGTTGTGCAGGTTGTTGAGGTTGAGTATTAGCAGGTTGAGTTTGTGTAGTTTTTGTTTCTTGTTGATTTTGTTGTGGTACTTGATATGTTGTGGTA
>JAUNMG010000002.1:46103-95727 GCA_030531905.1 bacterium
TTTGCTTCTGTTTGTTTTGTATCATTAGTAGAATTATTTTCTTGTTTTTCTTCTACTTTTTTTGTTTCTTCCACATCTTCTGTTGAAATGTTTTCTTCTGTTTTTTCTTTTTCCACATTTTCTGTTGATTTTTTATTTTTAACAGTTCCTTTTTCAACAGTTTTCTGTGAAATATTCTTATTTCCTACATCTTGTTTTTGAATGTCATATCCTATTCCACAAATAGCAGTGATAATAACTATTGCTCCTGATAAAATCATTTTTTTCAACATAATTCATATCTCCTTTTTTTTGCCTTTACTATACTATTACTATTTCTATTTGTCATTTGTGTAAATATTTTTTTTAGTTAGTAATTATAGTTAGTAATAATACAGGGGAGGATTATAAGGAGGGGAGTAAAGAAAACATACTCCTGTTATCGTGCATCTTTATTTTTTTGTCGCTCCATATATTTCATGTAATAAGTTATTGCTTTTGTAACAAACACATCAATTTTATCTTCTTCAATATTTGGTATGACCTTTTTGATTTTCTGATACTTATCTACTGCATTTACTAGAAAATCTTCTATTTTTTTTGCTTCAATATCTTCAGGCAACACACTCCTGATTTTACTTTCATCTAATTCTATCTTTGGTTTTTGGTTTGGCTTTTCTTTAGACAGAATATTATCAATTTTTGTATCAGTTAATTTACCTTCTTCGCTTAATTTTTTTAGTTCGAGGGCTTGAGATACATTTGGAGTAGCATCATTACATTCAATACAATCTAGTAATACAGTTTGCTCATCTTCTGTTAAATATGAAATATAAACTGCTGGACTTAATGCTATTCGTTCATCATCTACCATTTGTAAAAGTTCAGGTATTAATTTAGTTAATCTAACTAATCTTCTAACTTTTTCTCTGCTATCTCCATGTTCTTGGCCAACTAATTCATTTGTTCTTAACTTAGGCACATCTTGTGTCGAAGTTAGATCGTTTCTCTGTCCCTGATGACTTAATGCATCTATCTTCATTTTATATGCAAATGCTTTCTCACTTGGGAGTATTTTCTCTCTTTGCATATTACTATCTACCATAATTATTGTTGCTTCATCATCAGTTAAATTTCTTATGATACAGGGTATAGTAGTTTTTTCAGCTAATTGACTTGCAAACTTTCTTCTATGACCAGAAATAATTTCATAACGTCCATTTGGCTTTGGTCTAACTAATATAGGTAGTAATACACCATTTTCCAAAATACTTTCTTTCATTTGTTGCATTTCTTCATTATTAATTACTTTAAAAGGGTGATTAGGAAATTCATCAATATCAGTAATATTTATCTCTGTTACTTTTTCTTTATCCATATCATCTCTTTCTTCTTGTGTTAAAAAGAAACTATCTATACTTGGTAGAGGCATTTTTTTGTCTTGTTGGCTCATTTCTAACCACCTCCTTTGCAAAATATGAATATGCTTCTGTTACTCTACCACTTTTGTCATAGGAAAATATGCTTTCTCCTACAGAAGTTGCTTCTGCTACTTTTATCGCTTTTGGTATTTGTGTGTCATAGATTTTAACAACATTACCATACACTTCCTGTAATTGCATTTTCATTTCTCTTGATAATTTTGTTCTAGCATCTACTAAAGTTAATAATATTCCTCCAATCTTTAAATTAGGATTTATTTTTCTTTGTACTCTTGATACTGTTCTTAATAATTGACTCATTCCTTTAACTGAAAGATAATGAGACTGTACAGGTATAATTATCTTATCTGAACAAGCAAGTGCATTAATTGTAATCATTCCCAATGAAGGCATACAATCAATTAAGATATAATCATATTTATCTTTTA
This sequence comes from bacterium, assembly GCA_030531905.1. Classification (GTDB taxonomy): domain Bacteria; phylum Bacillota_I; class Bacilli_A; order RF39; family UBA660; genus UMGS995. Next base: position 47,953 of record JAUNMG010000002.1, read on the forward strand.
GTGGCTCAATACAATTCTTTAATATTTTTTCTCTGTCTTTTGAACTAACTAAATTCATTTCAGTAGCAGATAATTCAATATTAGAGGGGAGTAAATCAATATTTTCTTTATGATGTAATATATAGTCATCATTATTAATTGGTTTATCATATATTGATTGCTCCATTAAAGAAGAAATAGTATTATCTAACTTATCTTGATCGTACCATCCCATACAAGTTGTTAAATCGCCTTGTGGATCAGCATCAATGACTAACACTTTTTTACCTAATTTAGCGAGTGCTACTCCTAAACTTAATGTTGTAGTAGTTTTTCCAACTCCACCTTTTTGATTAGCAATAGCAATTACTTCACATTTCTTTTGTGGCATTTTTATCATCTCCTTTCTACATAAAATTAGCTACCTTATTAATAAGATAGCTATGTATTAAAAAAAGAACTAATTTTAGTTCTATATGTTTATTTGATATAATGATAAAATGTGTTAAAATTATATTGTTCATAAAGTTTATGAACTGATTATTATAAAAATGAGATAAATATGAACATGAGCAGGTGTAATAGGAATACCCAGACATTAAGACTACCTATAGATAACAATTCTACCATTTTAGTGATTTTTTGTTGATATAGTTAGCATTCTAAATAAATAATTGGCATAAAAGGTTAATATTATGTTTAATTGACCACACTACTTACCAATCGAGCAAAAAACTGCCACAATTTCTGCCAATTCTGCCATAATGAAGCAAAATATATCAATATATACCTTGTTTTGTTTGAGTTGACTGTACTTGTTTTATAATGTTTTGAGTGATTTTGGGCTTGTTTTGAATAGACTCCAAAACCACTGTTGGGAGTTCGATTCTCTCATCCCCTGCCATTTAGAAATTTTAAGCAGCAGTGGTGCTGCTTTTTTTATTGTTTTGTCAGGTGATGATTATCTACCTAGTCCCATCGTCTAGATAATTCATTTTCTACATTGTTTCATTTGACAGTTGTTTTGTTATATAAATTACAAAGAGAATTATATTAAAAGGAGAATTTATATGACTGAACAAACTATCAATGAACTAACAAATTTTTTTCAACAATTCAAACAAGGAGAAACAAAACAACAGACGCAAAGTAATCTATTATATGATGATGCTGTAAACTACTTTTTTAGGAATATGGATGAACGTGGATTAGCAGAAGAAACAAAACATTTCTATAAAGATAAACTTTCTGCTTTTCGAAAGTTCTTAGTGCAGATTAAAAAAGTACAAACTTTAGAATTATTAACTGGTGAAGAAATAAAATATTATATTGAAAGTAAATATTCTAAAAATAAATTAAATACTTTCAATTGTCATGCTCGTGCACTAAGAGCTTTCTTTAATTATTTAGAAATAGATGGTTATCTAATTGCTAATCCCGCTCGTAATATAAAACCTAAAAAAGTAAAGAAAGAAAAAATAGATTACTTTACGATAGATCAAGTGTGAAAGATGATTACTTCGTTTGATTTACGCTACAAGTCTGAACTTAGAAACCTATTAATAGTAATGATACTATTAGATACAGGAGTTCGTAATAGTGAACTTGTGCGTATCAAACTAGAAGATATCAACTATCAAGAAAAAAGTATTTATGTATATGCAACTAAAACTAATACTTTTCGCACGGTCTATTATTCAAAAGAAATAGAGCGAATATTAAATGTTTATAGACGTGAAGTTTTAAAAGAAACAGAAAAAGGACCGCTTTTTGTAAAATTCCACAGATAATTCAACGAACCTATGTTAGGTTCAGGAATTAATACTGAAATTGTATATAACTTATTGAGTAGAAAAGCAAAGAAAATATTTGGTCCAGATATTAAAATGAACCCACATAAATTTCGTCATACTTTCGCGACACATTTTGTAATAAATGGTGGCGACCCTTTTTCACTCCGTGATCTTTTGGGACATACTAATATAGAAACAACTAAGATTTATGTAGATATGTCACCAAAAGATCTTAAAACTAAACACGCTAAACATTCAATAATCTCTAATATAGAAAGTGATAAACAAGCAGGTGTTTATCATGAAAATTAGAAAATTATCTGTTTACGAAGACTCTACCAATAAACCATATATTCTATTAAAAGGCAAGAGTTATTATAACTCCAAAATATAATAGAAAGAAAAAAAATCAATCTATAGGATTTCTCCTAAGATTGATTATACGAGGTAAGTGGTTACAAAAACTAGGATTCAATTTTCATGATTGTATAGAAATAGAAACTTATAAGGATAAAATTATTATTAGAAAAGTTAAAGACTCAAAGCAAAATAAACTTTGAGTCTTTTTTATATTTATAACCTGCTTGTTCAATCGAACACCCAACAAAAGTTTTGGAGACCATTATTATACCATTTAACTAATCCCCTGCATGAGATTAATATCTTATAAAATATAGAGTTGAAAATTAGTTTTATGCATAGTCTTTAGATAATTTGGAGATTGAACCCAAAATACTGAAGTCCTACCATCTACTAAATTCAAAAATATATTCATTATGGTTAATAATGATCATTTATATAAATTACACTTTTATTATACTAAAATTAACTATCTTGTTCAATGGAAATGTTTGGCATTTCTATTATGACCTTGAGGCTCAAGGTCAAAAATCGCGGGCTTCGCCCAAAAGTGGTAGTCTTAAAATAGTCGTTTCTTTTAAAAAGTATCAATAAATAGTAATTAAAATCAAAAGACAAAATCAAAATAGGTGTGGGGAAAAGCGGTTCTTTTATTTTATGATCATAAAACTGAGAAATTTTGTAAGTACCTCTTTTTATTATTAGTACTTCTATTTATAAATTAAAAGTGTCCTTAATAATAATAAAAATTATCAGTGATTTTTTCAGTATAGTATGCATTATCACCATCAGTTTCCTGATATAAATAACCTTTTCCATTAGGTGCCAATTCACTTTCACCGATAAACCATAGACCATTAGCCTCATTATTAGTAGAATAATAAAATCCATATCAATAATAAACTAAAAATTGAATATCTTATAAAATCCACAATTAACATATGTATTATATGAATTAACTATTAATTAGTTTTAAAATGTACTAATTCATTATATTTTTGCTTTAAAAAAGTATTTATAGACTAAAAGAATCGAAATAGGTGTGATTCTTTTATTTTAATTCTACTTTCTTTACTACATCATCTTTAATTAAATTATCCTCACAAGTAATTCTAATAATTAGATTTTTATCATCAATAATTTCATTATCAAATATAACATATCCTTCAGCAACACCACCACTTGCTAATTGTCCATTATTAAGCCTTGCATGATCAAATATACCCTTAATTACAACAAAAGAGGGATCTAATACCTGTTTATTATTATTTACCAACTTAAAATCAGACTCTGAATAATATATATCATTTTTACTAGTATTTTCGTAAACTATATAAATACCTACCCATTCATGCCCATCTGGAACATAAGAACTACTTGAATTATTTACTCTTTGCATTTTCTTTATAGTTATTTCTTTTTCCTTGCATTTAATCTTTTTATTTATATTATTTTCATCAAATGCTGATACAGTTGGAGTGTCATTTTTATTTATTGAATCTTCTATTTCTTTTCTTAATTCTGTATAGTGATTATCAATATCTTGCTGAGTAATAGTAGTTAATTCACCATTAGTTGATTCTACAATAATAGAATTAATTATTTCATCACCATTATTTTCATAATTAACCCTATACTTCAATTTCCCTCTACTATAAAACTTAAATTGATAAAGTGAAATCTTCGAATAAATCTTAGGATAATCTTTTTTTAAATTTTTTATAGTGCTAAAAAATTCAATACCACAATCTAAAGCAGTATTATACTCATAACCTGGTTTCAGCAAAATTGTAGCCACATATTTATGATTTTCTTTTTCTAATGTGACAGTAGGATTTGTATCATTTTCATGTTTACTATGATATGTATAACGATCCAAAGTAGCAATAATTTGTCTTTTTTCTTGTTTTTCATTTTCTTTTTTATTTTTCTCTTTTTTTCGATGTTGTTCTAAAGTTAATGGAATTTTATCACTACCACAAAAACCTTTTTTATATTTCAAGTCATGACCATATATTATATTTTTCTCTTTTGACTTCTTGCCACAACTAAGCATCATTATGTTCTGATAATTGCCTTGATATCCATATAGTTTACTTCCGTCTTCATACTCTTCTATTATAGAAAAATATGTAAGAATATTTTCAAGTGAATCATTATCATTATTCTTATAAAAAGATAAAATATCAATATATTTTTCTTTATTAGTATAAAATTCTACTGAACTAACTCCATAATATTGAATTTTACCATTTTTATAATTTATTTTATCCACTAACTCGCTACTATCTACATATTCTACTGAAAACAAATCGTGAGGAGTTACATTAGAGCAAATATACATAAACATGATAGGTAAAATCACTTGAATGATTCTTATATTTTTTTTGCTTATATTTGGATATTTGAAACTAATTTTTCTATACATTATTGGCATAAATAATATTCCTGTAATTACAAATAAAATACCATATAATTTTCCATTAGATATTATAATCATACCACTATATACATACATAGTAGCCGCTATATATAGAAAAAATTTTATGATATTTTTAAGAATTTTCTTCATACTTCCACCTCTTATTAAAATAATAACACAATGTTTACCTTTTGTTTACTTTTATCGTTATTTAATTAAAAATTTATAATAACTATCTCAATTAATATCTTTATAAATAATATTACTAATCATATTATAAATGCTTTTATGATTTTTTTTATTAAGAAAATATATTTCTTGTTAATATTATAAAATAAAAGAATTGTAAAATGGTGTGGGGAAAAGCGATTCCTTTATTTTATAATACTAATACCTAAAAATTTTGTAAGTACTTCTTTATAAAATTACTATCTAAAATATATTGCATAAAAAAATTAGGAATACATTTTATTTTGATTTTTTAGATTAACAAAATATGATTATACTTGTGGTTCAAAATATGTATTATATTCTTCAGTAATATATTTCTTTAGTTCATCTATAATCTGTCTTTTTCCCATCCTATTTTACAAAAAGCTTTCCTTCTAGCATAATACTATCTCCTTGCTGTCGCTAATACGTTTTCTATAAAACATTATACTAAAACAAAAGATTAGAGTTTACCTTCTAATCTATTTTTATCTAAGTCAATATGTTTTCAAATATTTCTGATATATTTTCTAAATAGTCTAATCGCTTCGTTTTTTCTAACCATTTTTTGGAATTGAATCATATCCATAAATTATTCTGATAATTGATATGTATAATTGATACCATTATACTTTTTATTTTCTATGTGCTATAATATACAGTTAAAGAAGGCGATTATATATGTTCGATTCATTAAAAGAAATTTTTGGAAATAATGTAAATGGATATTTTTGGTTAATTCTGTTACTTTCGTGGATTTTAGTTAGTAAAATTGAATTAGATAAAAATAATACTAAAATTAAATTATCCCTAATTTATATTATTTTCTTCTTTTTAGCTTTATTTGATATATTTGATTTAAAGTTATTAATACCAATATTTATTGTTATTACATTTATTTTTCAAGAATTTATATTTGCAGATGAATTTCAAAAAATGATATTGAAGAAGAAATCATATTTGCTGTTAGATTATTTTTATAAAATGGTATTTGAATACAAAATGCTATATTTTATTTCATCTATATTTTTGCTATCTACTTATTTAAAAAACACTTTAAGCATTAATTCATCAATTATATATTCACTTATATCAGTACTATCGTTTTTAGTCTTATGTAGTGGTATAATTAAAACTCTCAATAATGAGTTTAAAACTCTAGATTTTAATCAAATACATGAAAAAATGATAAATATTATGTCATTTTCAAAATTTAGTTGCAATGATAAACTTTATGATTTTTCTAATATTCTTATTTATAAGGAAGATCGTTCATTTTTTATGAGAGAAAACTCTTATAATTGGTTAAGTATAGAATTTGTTATTTATAGATTAAAAAGAATTTATAAAGAATGTTCACACTACAAAGTATGTAAAATTAAATTTATAGGGAAAATCAGTAACTATATACTATTTATTTTTAATTTAATACTTCAAATCTTAAATATGATAATAAAATTATTAAGAAAATTTATTCTTATTTTCTACAAGGTAGTATTATGTAGAAAAAATATTAGATATTACATGAGAGGCTATTCCACAATTGAAATGCAATTAATAAGAACATTAGCAGTTATAGATGGTTATTCATCACATGTATTTCAAAGAAAGGCATATGAAATGATTTATTCTAAAATTTTTTTTAGCTCTCTAAGATCATTTTATAAATATCATCATTATATTAATATTTCTCAGTATAAATATTACCTAATATATCTTTATATAAGAGTTGCACCTGTTCGACTTAATAAAAAATTATATAAATCCATACTTGATTTATACAACAAAAAGAACATTAATGAAATTGAAATTGAAGAATTTTATATTTGGACTTTAGGATTATCACACGCTATTATTGACAACTCAGTAATTTACTCTCCTATAGTTGGAATATTTAATATGAAAAAGCGAAGATTAAAAAAATTAGTGAAACAGTTTAGTAAAGATTAAATAAAAACTTTTTTTATCACTATTTAACAATAAGGAGTACTTTAAATATGGTAAAATTAAAATTCAAAATAGAATCATATTATTCAAATAATCGAAAGTTTAAAATAATCTATATTAGTAATAATTATGATGACACTTTAAAACTATCAGATATTTTAAAATCATTATATAAAAAGTATGGAATTGATAATAAAGAAGAATATAATATTGATATTTTTAATATAAATAAATTATTTTGGCATAAACATTTTTCTGATAGTATTATTGCAAATTTAGAATATAACCTATCTGACTACGAAAACTTAACCTTAAAGCAGTTAGAAAAGCAATTTTCAATCTCTAATTTAGAAATACCTCTATGTTTAAACTATAATGACGCAGGAAGAAGTGTTGGAGATAGCAATGGAATTTCGTTTTATTTTCATTCAAACGAAAAAGATTTACATCATGTTCCACATATTCATTGCAAATATTCTGGTATTGAAACTAGAATAAATATTGCAAATTTAACAGTAATAGACAGACCATTCAAGAAAAACAAAATGGATTATGCATTAAATATAGTCAAAGAAAATCAAAAAGATTTGTTACTTTACTGGCAAAAAGTTATTATCGATGGTGAATCATTAAAATTTAATCTAAAGTTATAATTTATATACTGTTGTTAAGAATAACAAAATGTGAGAGTAATAATACGTAATAAAAGAATCGCTTTTCCCCACACCCCTTTGCGATTCTTTTGTTTTGATTTTAATTTCGATTTATATACTTTTAGAAAAATAAACGACTATTTTTTCAACTACACTTACCGGCGAAGCCCGCGATTTTTGAATTGTCGCGCTCCAACTCAAAAAAAGAAGTAGAAATGTGCCATTTCTACTTGCATAAACACTTGAATTACTTTATACTGAAAGTGTAATTTATATATGAGATTTCATTATTATATATTGTAAAATATACTAAAATCTATGTATGGGTCTATGGTATGATGAGTGAAAACTCCAAAACCACTGTTGGGAGTTCGATTCTCTCATCCCCTGCCATTTGAATTTTAAGCAGCAGAAATGCTGCTTTTTATATTTTATCAAATTTACTTTCTAATAGTTTATTATTTTATCAAAAATGACCCTCATAATAATAAAAATTATCGGTAATTTTTTCAGTATAATATGTATTATCACCATCTTTTTCTTTATATAAATAACCAATCCCATTAAATATTAATTCTTTTTCATCAATAAACCATAAGCCATTAACTTCATTGTTAGTGGAATAATAAAATCCATAGTATCCAGTATTTGAACCAATTCCAACGCCACCACAATAAAATTCAATATAACCATCTTCTGTTTTTGGATTAATTTCTTTAATTCCGTTAATCTTTAATGTTTGCTTATAATTATTATTTTTTATATCCTGTAATATAACTTTTTTATTTTCCTGAACAACTTCAAAAATATTTTCTTTTTCTAGATTATCTCTTAATAAACATCCCGAACAAAATAGTATTAAAAATATAACTATAATTGTCTTTAAAATTTTCTGCATCTCATCACCTTTTTCTTCTTTTAAACACTGCGTGAATTATAGAAAAACAAACTATTTCTAGTCTGTTTCCTATATTATCTGGTTAAAAGATTGATAACCATATCATTACAAATATACAAATTAATTATATAAAAGCTTATCATCAATATAAAGTAAAATTTAAAATCATTCATCCTTGTTTTTTTAATGATTCTTATCATAAGAACAAGTGCCACTACAAGTTCCATCGCTAGGAAAAGAATAACTTGTAATCTAAGAACCGTAAAACCATAATTTCCTATATATAGAAACATACGATAGTATGAATTAAATATTAATAGGATAGAAAATATTATTAACACTACAGATAAAATTCTACTTTTTTTATTTGTTTCTAATATGGTTGATTTATATTTTAAAAACATTATAATTGAAAAATTAATTATAGTTATTATTAATAGTTGAAAGAATCCTTCTCTAGCATAACTTGAATAAGTATAAGCTTCTGGTAATTTTAGAAAATTAAATGTCAACTTTGATATTTCTGATACTAGGAATAAAAGAAAAATAAAATTAATTATACTTAATATTATACATACGGTTATCTCATTTGCATTCACTATCTTTACTGGAATGTTTTTTTCATCTTTATTTAAAATTATATTTACTACAATACTAAACATAACTATAAATGTTATTATTAATAAAACTATATTACTAGCATCAAAATTTCCTAAAGAAAAAATTTTACTAACAAATGAGGAAAAATATTGATCAGCACTTATTAATAATACTAGTATAACAAAACCAATGATTCCTCCTAGAGAAAGACCTAATATTGCATTTCCTATTTTTTCATTACTTATTTTCTTTTTAGTTGGTATCAAATATCCAAGATTAGCAAATACCTTCTTTGGAAATAATTTATAAATTTCTTTTAAACTTGTACCAGTTAGTTTGAAGTTTTCATTAACTAACATCATAAAGAAAAATGTATAACAAATTGTTAAAGCTAAAATATTTAAAATCTTATTTGAAGAAGCAATTTTAACCAGAAAACCACTTACTAATATTAATACTATTGGAATAAGTATAAAGAAAGATTTTTTATTTATACTTATATTTTTAAGAATAATTAAATAACTTAATAACATTATTATAAATGGAATAACAATATCTTTTAAATACCAATCTATTTTTAAATTATGTGATATTACTATCAAAATAGATGAAATTAGTATTATTATAATTTGATATATATTGATTATCTTTTTATTTTTCATTATCAGATACCTCGTCTTTATATTCTAATATGTCACCTGGTTGACAATTCAAAGCTTTACAAATTACTTCTAAACTCGAAAATCTTACTGCCTTTGCCTTATTATTTTTTAATATTGAGAGATTTGCTAGTGTTATACCAGTAAGTTCACTAAGTTTATTTAGTGACATTTTTCTTTTAGCCATAACAACATCTAAATTAACTATTATCATATAATCACCTACACTGTATAATCTATTTCTTTCTTATATTCTATCGCTGATTTTATTACTTCTGCCAAAACATAGAAACTTAGGCTTGCTACAAAACAAATAAAACCTACTGCAAAAGATAACAGTGTTGGTATAAAAAATGCCTTAACAAGAATAATTAAAAATAAAATCATAAACAAAACTGAAATTACTTTTAGGGAAGATTCAACGGAAATAACAAATACAGACTCTTTATATACCCTATTAAATATATCTCTTAATTTATAAACTATTACCAAACAAATAATATAACATAAATAAAAAGCAACTTTATAATATATATTTTGTTCTTCAAAATTAGGAACTCCTGATTCCTTAAATAGATTATATAGTCTTGGAATAAATAACAAACAAGCTATACCAATAATTAAAATAATAATAAAGATAATTGAAACAATTTTCGCTATCAATGATTTTTTCATAACTTTCACCTCACTTGTAATAATATTCCTATTTTTAATTAATGTCAATATATTTTTATCGTTTATCAATATATTTTTATTTATAAATATTAAATTTATGCATTTTTTTAGATTATAATCATACTTTTTTTAAAATTTAGGCATAAATAGTTGACTTTTTACATATTTTGTCATATAGTATACTGGTATACTGATTTAGTATATTAGTATATTTTTATAGGAAGTGATAACATGAATAAAAAGGAAACAGTTATAAATACCGCTAGAGAACTATTTACTAAATATGGATATAAGAAAGTATCCATGGATGAAATAGCAAAGGAAGCAAATGTGACAAAAAAAACAATTTACTCTTACTTTAAAGATAAAGATTCTATGTTTTCATATTTTATCCGTGAGGAATTAGAAAAGATGAAAAAAAGAATTGAAAAGAAAGAAAATAGTAATTTGCCATTTATAGAAGTAGTCGCTTCTAATCTATACGATATGTTAATATTCCGAAAAGAAAGTTTACTAATTTCTACAATATCTAATGAAATGAAAACATCTGATGATGAAAAGTATCATAAGTTTTTAAAAATCTATGATGATGAAATATTAAATTATCTAGAAGAAAAAATTAAAACCGAAGTAGACAACGGAAAAATAAAAGTTTGTGATACTCATTTAACTGCATTTATAATTTATAAAGTTTTTATAAGTTTGTTATTTGAATATGATTTAGATATTGATGAGAGAAAAGTAACTAAAGATGTTACTTCAATATTAAAAGAAGGATTATTAAATTAGGGAGGTTTATATTATGAAAAAGAAAAATAATAATTGGTTTAAATATGTTGTTTTAGTAGCAGTATTACTAATTCCATTTATGTATAGTTTCTTCTACTTAAAAGCATATTGGAACCCATACGGTAAAGGTAATATTGATAATTTACCTGTTGCTGTTGTAAATAATGATAAGGGAGATAAGGGTGATGAATTAATAGATAGTATTAAGGATTCTAAAAAGTTAAAACTTAGTGTTATTTCTTCTTCTAAAGCTAATGAAGGATTAAATAATGGTAAATATTATGCTATTATCAATATTCCTGAAAGTTTTACTGAAGACATGGAAAGTGCTTCTAGTACAAATAAACATCACGCAACTATAACTTATTCTCCAAATCAAAAATCTAATTACTTATCTAGTCAAATAATTAATACAGTTGTACTTACTGTTGAAAAAAATCTAGATAATGCAGTTAACTCTAAAATAGTTGAAAATCTATCTGACACAGTAGAATCTGTACCAAGTCAGTTAGATACAATTAGTTCTGGTTTTGGAAAATTAGAAGAAGGAACTAATAAATTAGCAGATGGTAGTAATACACTTAATTCTGGAACTAAAGAATTAGCAAATGGTACTAGCCAAATAAAATCTACATTAAGTAGTTCAATAAATAGTTTATCAAGGGAATTAACTGATAAAGAAAAACAACAAATTTTAGCTACTATAGCTTCTTCTAAAGATTTAAGTGATGAAAATATTGCTAATGCTGCTCTTACTGGTTTACAATCTAACCAACAATATATGGCATTAAAAACTAAGTATGACAATGGTATGTCTCAATATAATTTTGGAGTAGCAAAATACAAAGCTGGAATTGAAAAATATAATGCTAATTTAACTGATTATAATGCAGGTGTTGAAAAATATAATGCCACTTTAGCATTATATAATCTTACAGATGAGACAGTTACTGCTTGTATTAATAATTCATCTGAACAATGTACAACCATTAAGCAAATAGTTGATTCAAAAGTAGCCTTAAATACTTCAAAAGCAGCTTTAGATCAAGCAAAAGATACACTTGATAATTTAAAGACAACTCTAGATCAATCAAAAACTAACTTAGATACTTTAAAAACAGTTATTGATAGTTTGGAAGAAACTGCCAAACAAACAGCTATTGCTACTGCTAAAAAAGTTTCACAACAAGTAGCTATTAGTACTGCATCTTCTGTTAAAGAAAATGCTACATTAACTACTAAACAATCATTAAACACTTTACTTTCTTATATTGATAAGATTGATTCTGGAGCTACTAAATTAAGTGATGGTTCAACTACATTAAATAATGGATTAACTACATTAAATAATAGTGTAAAATCATCTAAACAAGAATTAGATAGTAAAATCTCATCAACTAAAAAAGATGTTAAAAAAGTAGAAACACTTGCTGATTACAGTAAAGAACCTATTAAAGCTGAAACAAAAGAAGTTAATAAGGTAGCAAGCTATGGTACTGCATTTGCTCCATTATTTATTTCAATTGCTTTATGGGTAGGAAGCTTAATGCTATTCATCGTTCTATTCTTTGATAAAGAACAAAGATTTGGTTTACTTGGTATTGATAGTAAAAAACATGTTAAAAGATGCCTAGCTTATCATGGATTAGCTACTGTTTCTGGTATCGTATTAGGAGTTTTACTACAATTATTATTAGACTTTGATATTACAAATGTATTCTTATATTATATTAGTATAATCTTAGTATCTAATTGCTTCTTAGCAATAATAGAATTCTTAATTGAAAACTTTGGTGATATTGGTAAATTTATAGCTTTAATTATTCTTGTATTACAACTAGGTGCTAGTGGTGGTACATTCCCAATTGAAACTGTTACTAAGGGATTTAGATTCTTAAATCCAATGTTACCAATGACATATACTATTAAGTTACTAAAAGAACCACTAATAAGTATTGAATCTAGTCTATTAACTAAAAACTTTATAATTGTATTTACAATCTTTATAGTATTCTTTGGTATTAACTTGGGATTAAATATCTATAAAGAAAAACACCAAAAGTAATTTTTAAAATCAACTAATCATTAGGTTAGTTGATTTTTTTATTTAAATCTTTCAAAAATCATGATATATTAAGCATATACTTAAAAAAGTTAAGATGAGGTGATTTTTGTGTTTTGTAAGTATTGTGGAAGTGAACTTAAAGAGGATGCCGATTTTTGCTTATCATGTGGACGTCGAATAAAAGATGAGGTTAAAAAAGATAATTCTATTGATATTCCAAAAGAATATAAACCAATCTCTGCTTGGGGATATTTTGGATATGAAATCTTATTCTCAATTCCAATAATTGGATTTATCTTACTATTAGTATTTTCTTTTGGTGGTACATCTAATGTCAATTTAAAAAATTTTGCTAGATCATATTTCTGCCTTCTTATTCTAATAATTATAATTATTTTAGTTATTGCAGCATTAGGTATTTATGGATATGGTATATATAATACTATTAATAGTATTTAAAATTAAAACAGACTAATTAAACTGAATCAAAAAAATGGACAGTTTACAAATAGTCTGTTTTTTATTGTTCTATAGAAAATCCTTTTTGATATAATTTCTGTTTGATTTTAAGTTCTAATTCTCTTCCAGAGTATTTTCTACTTAATTTCTTATATAATTTATCATACTCTTTCTTTGCCAAATCCTTGTCATCAGCAAAATCAATTTTTGAAATTTCTTGTTGGATTAAATTTTTCTTGAAACCTTCGTTGTTCAAATCAATAAGTATTTTTCTTTGCAAAACTATATTACTTTTATTACGATTTGATTTAATAATTCTATTTATATGTTTTTTTATTTTTTCTAGTTGAATATCATCTGTGTACTCTTCAAGTACTAAATCAATATCACTAGTAGAAATTTCATGTTTAAGTAAATCTCTTCTAATGGTATAAGGACCATTATTAGTAGTAATTAATTTATTATTTAAAAAGCTTTTAGCAAAGGCCAAATCATTTAAATAACCTTGTTTTTCTAAGATAGCAATTACATAATTAATAACGTCATCATTATAATCTTTCTTTTTTAAATAATCTTTTATTTCTTTTCTACTTCTTACTCTAACATTTAAATATTTTAAACAAGTATAATAGGCCTCGTATTTTTTATTATATTCCAACAATTCTTCTAGTATTTTCTCATCAACTTTCTTTGTTATTAATAAATCATACTTTAAAATTGTTTCTTCATATAATTCTAATATTTCCAAGTTATCTAAAAAAACTTGATATTTCTGTGACTTTAATTTCTTATATTTTAAGATTTTCAAATATCATCACCTCTTATATCTATATTATAGCATAGAACTTACGTTCGTTGGAAACTTTTTAGAAAAATTTTAAAAAAAAGAAAAAGCCTTTTTAGCTCTTTCTTACTTTTAGAAGTCCTGCTTCCACTTCTTCTAATGCCCTACCAATATTCTTTTTGCATTTGTAACTTGACTCCGGCATTTGTAAATATCCTGTTTCAGATATCTCCTTACTACGTCTAGCCGCTATATGAACTAATTCATATTTGGAATCAACTATATTTAATAGTTTATCTATTGATGGATAGATCATTGTATCACACTCCCTATTATTATAATAAAATAGCTATTATAATAAATCAATAAATGCGACACAATTAGACATTTATTTTGACACTTATTTTATTTTTCTTGACTGTAAACTATCTGAATTGACTACAAGAACCGCATTGAACATTACTTACTGTATTTTCTTCGCAGCAAGAATATTCTGGACGATAAGTATGTTTGTATACGTGATGATTAATTATTCTTGTTCTAATTGGACAAATATGTGGTACTTCATGAACGATAGTTCTGTGTACACAACGCTCTTTTACAGCTTCTTTAATTGGACTGTTATAATAGCTTGGTGCCATCATGTCATTACCAGTTGCTTGATTATTTTGAATCATGTCAATATCAACATTCATCTCATTTTCAATAACATTATTATTACCAGAAACTGCTGAATTTATTTCAAATTCATTTGCTCTTCTAAACATATTATTTCCTCCTATCTAACTTATTGTATTCGCCTCACACTAACTTGACTATTTATTTGCCTATAATATTAGAAAGAAAAAGACTTGATATCAAGTCTATATTAAAGCCATTCACCATATTTTTTAATATATATCTTTTTAATAGCAGAAACAATTATAAAATATAGGAAAACTAATCCAATTAAGAAAATATAAAATTCAAGTGGTAATATAACAAAATGGAATGTTTCAATTTTACAAAGTACAATTGGAGTTATAATAGTTAGTACTAATGAGAATATAGTTAGTAAATTTAGTTTAGCGCTAGCATTAGATTCAATAAATGGTTTTTTAGCCGTTCTAACATTATATATAATCATTAATTCTGTAGTTAAGCAAGTTACAAACCAAGCTGTTTGAAAAAATGTTTGTTTACTGATATCATTATAGCCTAGAACAAACCAGAAAATAATAAATGAAATAACATCAATTAGCGAACTAGTAATACCCATAACTTTCATAAATCTTGATATTCCCTTTGTATCCCAGTTTTTAGGTTTTTCTAAGAATTCAGAATCAACGTTATCATAGGGAATTCCTATTTGAGAAAAATCATAGATAAAGTCTTGCAATAACATTTGGATTGGAAGAAGAGGAAGGAAAGGAAGAAATATACTGGCTATCATGATACTAAAAACATCACCAAAATCAGCACTTAAGGCCATCTTCATATATTTAATAATATTTCCATAGACTTTTCTACCCTCTAAGACACCATCATAAATCACCTTTAAACTCTGTTTCAAAATAATAATATCACTAGCCTCTTTGGCTATAGAAGTAGCAGATGAGACTGATATTCCTACATCAGCTTTCGTAAGTGAAGGGGCATCATTTACACCATCACCCATGTAACCAACAACATGATTATTTTTACGATATAATTCTACAACTCGTTCTTTTTGAAGTGGATTCATTCTTGCAAAAATATCTACTTTTTCTATTTTTTCTGATAATTCTATATCTGTCATATTATCTATATCACTGCCAAGCAAAATATCATTACCATTTAAACCAACCATATTACAAATATTTCTAGTTGCATAAGGATTATCTCCTGTTAATATTTTGGTTTTAACACCAATTTTTTCTAAATTAGAAAGTGTTGTTTTAACATCTTTTTTGGCCGGATCTAAGAAACCAACAAATCCAACGAAAATCATTTCATTTTCACATGATGTATCAAATTTATCTTTACCAGGATAACCTTCTTTAAAAGCAAGAGCAATTACTTGCATTCCATCACTTGCTAAAGTCTTAGCCTTATCTTTGATAATATTAGTTATTTCATCATTAAGATTAACTGTTTTTCCACCAATTTTAGCATTTACACAACCTTTAATTACTTCTTCCAATGCACCTTTTGTAATCATTCTATATGCTGTTTTATTTTTAACAACTACACTTTGCTTTTTTCTTGTATAATCAAATGGAATTTCATCTATTTTTTCTAACTTTTCGATTTTAGAAATATCTAAATGATCACGTCCATATGTAATTATTGCCTTATCAACTAAATTTTTTATTCCTGTACTATATAAACTATTTAAATATGCATACTCTAATATATCTTCATTTTCCTTACCGGATGCATCAATATATTTCTGTAAAGTTATTTTATTTTCTGTTAATGTCCCTGTTTTATCTGTACATAAAATATCAATGGCTCCTAAATTTTGAATTGATTCTATTTTTTTAACAAGGGTTTTCTTTTTAGCAAGACTTTTACTTCCTTTTGTTAAATTAACATTTAGAATCATTGGTAACATTGAAGGAGTTATTCCAACTGCAACAGAAAGAGCAAAAAGCAATGCCTCACTGATATTTTGCTTTATAACTCCGTCAATTACTATTACAACTAAGCAAACTACAATCATATATTTTATTAATAAATTAGAAATATTTTTAATACCTTTATCAAAGTTAGTGACTTCCTTTTTAATACTTATTTCACTACCAACTTGTCCTAGATAAGTATTAGATCCTGTTTTTATAACAACACCTGTAGCTCTACCACTCTCGATGGTTACACCCATTAAGCAAATATTATTTATATCAAATATTTGACTGCAAGCTTTTGATGATTCAGTAGTCTTCTCAACTAAAATACTTTCACCTGTAAATACAGATTGATTAACAAATAAATCTTTTGATTCAACAATCTTTATATCTGCCGGAACAATTGTACCTGCATTTAGTTTAACGATATCTCCAACAACAACATCTTCTACTTTTATTTCTGCTTCTTCATTATTTCTTAACACTGTAACAGTTGAATAGATTTTACTCTTTAATTTCTTATTAAATTTATAAACAGAATAATCTTGAAAAAATCTAATAAGAGCACTGATAAAGGCTATTACCAAAATAATTATAGAACCTAATTTATCACCAAGAAAAAAATTAATTATTGCTAGAAAGATTAAAATAATAATAAATTCATCTTTAAATGACATTAATAAAAAATATAATGGACCTTTATTATCTTCTTTTATAACTACATTTTTACCGTACTTGTTAAAACGATTTCTAGCTTCTATATTAGATAGTCCATTTAAAGATGTCTTAAGTCTTAAGAAATCATCTTCACTATCTTTCTTTGACTCTTCAATATATTCTTCCAAGATTTCATTATTATTGCTTTTTAAATTTTTTTTAGACTTTTTTATATCAAATATTTGAATCATTTTATTACCTTCTATCCATAAAAATTATACCACTAAAAAGAAAAAATAGTTAATATTACTTAACTATTTGTCTAATTCTTTTATTTATTTCTGCTAGGTAAAATTTTCTCATATCATCTAAAATTTTAATTGCATACTCTACTTCTATTCTTAAAATGGCATTTTAAAATTACCATTACTCATTTGTTTCATCATTTTTTTCATTTGATCGAATTGTTGCAATAGTTTGTTTACTTCTTGAACTGAAGTACCACTACCCTTAGCAATTCTTGTTTTACGACTTGCCTTTATTATCTCCGGATTTCTTCTTTCCTTTGGAGTCATTGATAATACTATTGCCTCTACATGAGCCATTTGTTTTGGATCGATTTTGACACTATCAAGTCCCATTTTTCTCGCTCCTGGAATTAATTTTATTAAGTTTTCTAATGGTCCTAATTTCTTCATTTGTTTCATAGTTGATAAGAAATCTTCTAAGTCAAACTTTCCTTGTTGCATTCTTTTAGCAGTTTTTTCTGCTTCTTTTTCATCGATTGCATCTTGAGCTTTTTCTACTAATGAAACAATATCACCCATTCCAAGAATTCTTCCTGCCATACGTTCTGGATCAAAAGAATCAAGTCCATCCATCTTTTCACTAACACCAATAAATTTAATTGGAACATTAGTTAAATGTCTAACTGATAGAGCAACACCACCTCTAGTATCACCATCTAATTTTGTTAAGATAACTCCCGTTAGAGGTAATTTGTCATTGAAACCAGTTATAACATTAATTGCATCTTGTCCCATCATTGAATCTATTACCAATAATACTTCTTGGGGATTTAATTGTTCATTAATGTTTTTTAATTCTTCCATTAATTCTTCATCGATATGAAGACGTCCTGCAGTATCAATTAGTACATAGTCATAACCATTCTCTTTAGCATAATTAACAGCATTTTTAGATATTTCTACAGGATCTTTTTTACCTTCTTCATAAACTTCAATATTAAGTTGTTTACCAATTTGTTTTAGCTGATCAATTGCGGCTAGTCTATAGACATCACACGCTACTAAAAGTGGTTTTTTAGCATGTTTTTTTCTTAAGTAATTAGCTAACTTTCCAGTTGTAGTTGTTTTTCCTGAACCTTGAAGACCTACTAACATTGTAATTGCAGGACTTCCATTTAGATTAAGAGGTTTAGCCTCTCCTCCTAGAAGTTCTACTAATTCATCTTGTACAATTTTTACAAATAAATCTCCTGGTTTAATACTTTTTTGAACTTCTTCACCTAAGGATTTTTCTTTAACGATAGACGTGAATTCTTTAACTACCTGATAGTTAACATCTGCTTCTAATAGTGCAAGACGTACATCACGCATTATATCTTTAATATTATCATCAGTAATTGTTCCATAACCTTTTACTTTATGAATAACATTTTGTAATCTGTCTCCTAAACTTTCAAACATTTTTATCACCTAAAAATTATTATACAAGAATTAGAAAAATAAGTAAACAAAGAAAAAGACATTAAATGCCTTTATTCTATATTATTATCTTCATCTGGTGCATTAATAATATCATTGATATCTAATGAGTTAGATGGAGTATTTTCATTTTTTATTGGAACAGTAATTAGTGAAGGTTCTTCATCGTTTATAGGAGTAATAAGCGGTTCTTCAATTACTTGCTGATTCATTTCTTTAACAGGTTCTGAATAATTGTTAATTTTCTGAGAAGAACTTGTTTGATTTAAATTAGCAACATTATTGAAACTATTTTGTTCTTGAATTTCTGGAATTTGATTATCAACTATAAGTTCACTCTCTTTATTTTCTACTATAGGTTTAATGATAAGTTCTTGATCATTATTTTCATTATTGTTTATTGGATTTATAGTAGAGCTAGATGGTTGTTGTTGATTTACTGCTATATTCTTATTTCCATTCCAAATTCTACACACGTCACAGTTACCACTTCTTGGTTCTGGATCTGGCATTTTCAATTTAACTATTAAAGGAATTTTAAAAGCCATACCAAAGCCCAAACATGTACCAGCCTGAAGTGTTTTTTGTTTTTCAACAATTTCATCACTGATATTTGGAACCATTTTTCTAATATATTCAACATCGGTTGGATGGTTCATTTTAAATATTAAGAAACTTGAACATTGAGAAATAACTGTATCTGATAATTCTACTGGTCTTTGAGAAATCAATCCAAGTAAAACACCATATTTACGACCTTCTTTAGCAACACGTTCAAATATATTATATCCAAGTAAGAATCTATCTGTATCATTTTGAATGTATCTATGAGCTTCTTCAACAATTATATTAAATGGAATTGTCGCTCTATCTTTTAGATTTTTACAGAAATCAAAAATAATTCTTGTATAAACCTTTGTAATAACTTTAGCAAACCAGTCATCAACATCATCAAAGTTAATATTAACAAATTGATATTTTTTACCACCATCTATTAATAAAGATGAAAGATATTGCTCTTGAGTAACATAATCTTTGTAATCAAAATATTTAGCATACTCACCTACTATTAATGAGTGAAGTCTAACTCTAATTGTAACGGCATCACCATAAGTATTTTTATTTCTTAACCATCCTTCACTAATCAAAGTAAAGTTTAGGGCTTTTTCTAATGTATCTAAATCATAATAAGTTCCACCCTTTGGTTCATATGAATCAAATTCTTCTTTTATAAAACTAGAAACATATTCATTTAATAAAACACTTTCGGAGAAATTTCCTTGAGAATCAATTAAGAAACACTCTCTAAACTTTCTAGTGTAACCAATACCTTGTACTGGAGCTTCTAAATTAAATTGCTTTGTAGAACAACTACCTAAAATTGTAAATATTTCATTTCTTTTATTAGGAGATGTTTCGTTTGTATATAAAATTGACATAATTGCCTTAGCGATTAAATGGTTTTTATATGCTTCAGCACGTTCTCCATCCTCAGAAAATATTAAAGCTAGTTTCAACATTCTTTCAATAATTGGAATTTGAGAATGATTAGTAATTTGTAATAAAAGTGATAAATCATCAACATTAAGTAACCAAATAGGGATTCTTAATTTTTCTCCGATTCCTTCTTTTTCATTAGTTGAATAAAATCTATAATTAAAGTTAGGATTAATGGCATTTAAATTACGAAATGCACTATAGTATTCTGCAGAGGAATCAAACATAAATATATTTGCCTTATATGGAAATAAATTTTTATCATGAAACATATTTTGAATAATTCTTGAGACACCACAACTTTTACCTGAACCACTGTTACCAAAGATAGCAAAGTGATTACTAAAGAAACTATTAACATTCATGTAAACTGGAAAATCATTATAGAAAGGACTTACACCTAAAGGCATATAACCAGGACGTTCTGAACCAACAATTAATGGAATTTCTTCTTTAGTTATAACTCTAATAGTAGAATCTAATGATGGTTTTCTGATAACACCACCTAATAGATTACCATTTACTATTTCTCCTAAGAATCTTGCTTTTACAAGATCTTTATCAACATCATCAACTTCACCTAGTATTTTTTTATCTTTGTCTTCAAAAATCAAGTGTAAGTTCATTAAATTTATCTTTACATCTGTTCCTTCTTTTAATTTGATATTAGCAGATCTATCACTAATATATACTATTTTATCAAACATATTTATCCCTCTTATTCTTTTACTTGCTATTTTCTATAATTAGATTATACATTTTTTTAGTAACTTTTACAAGCAAAGAAAAAAGATATTAGATTAAACTTTCTAATACCTTTTTAATATTTTCATCTTTTTCTATAGAAATTAATTCTTCTATTTTTTTATTTTTCTGATATAGACCTAATTTTTCTTCATAATCTTTTAATTTTTCTATTGTTATTTGAATCTGTTTATAACAGGCATTTCTACTTATATTATAAATTCCCGCTATTTCTGACAAACTTAAGTTGTTGAAATAATACTCTTCAAAGTACTTTCTTTGTTTTTCTGTTAATAGTAAGTTATAACAATCATATAAGTTATTATAGTAAATAAATTCTTCCATATTACACCTACATCATATCTTTAAATAGTCCATAAATATATTTTTCAATATCGAATACTTCTAAGTCATCCTTAGCTTCACCAAGGCCAATATATTTAACAGGCAATCCTACTTCTTCTTTGATTGCTAAAACGATTCCACCTTTAGCTGTACCATCTAGTTTAGTTAAAACTATACCTGTTATATTAGTAATTTCTTTAAAACTTTTAGCTTGGCTAATTCCATTTTGACCAGTAGTCGCATCAAGAACTAATAGTGTTTCATCAGCTCCACCTTCTATTAAAGAAGCGATTACTTTATTCATTTTTTCTAATTCTTTCATTAAGTTAACTTTATTTTGAAGTCTTCCTGCAGTATCAACAAGTACAACATCATATTTTTCGCTTATAGCTTTAGATACACCATCATAAACAACACTAGCTGGATCACTACCTTCTTCTTTTGAACAGAAATCAACATTAACTTTTTGACTCCAATCTTTTAATTGTTCTATCGCTCCAGCTCTAAAGGTATCTGCTCCAACTAATAAAACTTTCTTACCTTCTTCTTTTAATTTATAAGCTATTTTTCCAATAGTTGTTGTTTTTCCAACTCCGTTAACACCTACAAATAAGATAACTGTAGGTCCAGTTTCTGCAAAATTAATCTTATTTACTAATACCTCATCATTAACATATATAATAAATAATTCATCTACTATAACTTCTTTTAATATTTCTGGATCTTCTATTTTTTCATTTCTAACACGAAGTCTTAATTTATCCATAAATTCCATAACTGTATTAACACCAATATCAGCCATTATTAGAATCTCTTCTAACTCTTCAAAAAAATCCTCATTAATTTTGTCATACTTATTTGTAAGGTTTACTAATTTTGAAACAAAACCTTCTCTTGATTTAGTAAGACCTTTTTCATATTTTTTGACATTATTTTTTTTCTTATCTTGCTTTTTTGTCTCACTAGAACTTTTTTTAGAAGATAAGTTTTCTTTCTTGTTAGATTCACTACTTACTTGTTCTTCTTCTAAGTCAATATTTTTTTCTTTAAACATATTTTTTAGTTTGTTAAAAATTCCCATGTTATCACCTAGAAAAATTATATCATAAAAAGAAAATAAAATAAATTCAAATAATTATAAAGTGGTTTATATATTATTGCCTACTTATTTACAAAAACTAACTTTTAGTGTATAATCTAGATTGGTTAGTTCTTTTGTGTATAAAATTAACTTAAAAAGAAAGGAGTATTTATGAAAGATAATAAACCAAATGAAACAAAAGTAGTTGTTTTAGGAGGTTTAGGAGAAGTCGGTAAAAATATGTATTGTGTAATGCATAAAGACGATATTGTTATTATTGATGCGGGGATTAGTTTTCCAGAAAGTGATTTGTTAGGGGTTGATTATGTTTTACCAGATTTTACTTTCTTAAAGGAAAATGAAGATAAAATTAGAGCTTTACTTATTACTCATGGTCATGAAGATCATATTGGTGCGATACCATTTTTACTTAGTCAGATAAATATACCTGCGATATACGCACCTAATCAGGCTAAGGAATTAATAGCTGTAAAACTTGAAGATAAAAATATTCGTTATGATAATTTATTCGTATATACCGAAGATTCTAAACTAACTTTTGGAGAAATCAATGTCGAATTCTTCAGAATAACTCACTCTATACCTGATTCACATGGTATAAGTTTAACAACTCCAAATGGAAGAATTGTTACTACAGGAGATTTTAAATTAGATTTAACTCCAATTGGACCAATGGCTGATTTATATAAAATGGCAACTCTTGGACATGAAGGAGTAGATTTATTAATAAGTGATTCAACTAATGCTTTAAATGAAGGATATTCAGCATCAGAATCAAAAGTTGATGGGGCTTTAGCTGAAATGTTTGATAGATATAAAAACAATCGTATTATAATCGCAACATTTGCCTCAAATATTTATCGTTTAAAACATATATTTGAAACTTGTTATAAACATAACAGAAAGATTTGTATTTTTGGTAGAAGTATGGAAAATAATATCAATATTTCTATTAATGGAGGATACATCAATCACAAAGAATTATTAGTATCCGCTGAAGAAGCAAATAATTTAAAACCAAATGAGGTAACAATTTTATGTACTGGTAGTCAAGGTGAACCTTTGGCTGCACTTTCAAGAATATCTAATGGAACTCATCGTCAAATAAAATTAAGACCTGATGATATTGTAATATTCTCTTCTAGTGCTATCCCAGGAAATGCTTTAAGTATTTCAAAAACTATCAATAAACTATATTTAAAGGGAGTAAAAGTTTATACAAATACTGCTTTAGCTGACCTACATACATCTGGTCATGCTAATGAAGATGAGTTAAAACTTGCTATCCGTTTATTGAATCCAAAATATTTAATGCCATTCCATGGAGATTATAGAATGTTAAAAAGACATGCTAATATTGGTATTGATTGTGGTATTCCTAAAGAAAACACTTTTGTCTTAAAGAATGGTGATTCGCTTTCTTTGGTAAATCATGAAATTACTAGAAGTGAATCAATGCCAGGTGATGACATCTATGTTGATGGTAATCGTATTGGAGAAATTGGTGGAGCTGTATTAAAAGACCGCCAAATGATGTCTAGAGATGGTATTTTAGTAGTCATTATTAACGTTGATATGAAACGTCATGAGTTACTTATTAAACCAAATATAACAACTAGAGGATTTATTTTAATTAATGAAAACGAAGAACTATTAAAGAAAATAGAAGAAAAAGCAGAAAGTATTTTAAGAAAAGAACTATCCGATCATCATTCTACTTTCGCTTCTATAAAGTCAAACCTAACTAGTGAGTTATATTCATATATTTCTAAACTTACGGGAAGAAATCCAATCATTTTACCAGTAATTATAGACATAAAAAAAGAAGTTCAAACTGAAGTTTAACTTCTTTTTTTTATTTTTTGTAAACTTTTATAATAAGCACTGGAAGTATCCTGATTGATTTTATTAATTCTATTTAATAACAATTCTTCATTACTCGAACATCTTAAGTATAATAATTCCCATAATAGGGAAGTGTCTTCGTTTTCTATTATTTTTCCACTCTGATAATAATCATATAAATGGCCAAGTTCATGAATTACAATGCTTCTAGTATAATCATTGATAATTCTTGGAACCTTTGTTTTCATTTTATCACCCAATTGATAACAACCAGCAAAATCGATTAATTTAGGAGAAATAAATTCTATATGATTATCAATGTATAAGAAAAAGTTATTATCACATAACTTTTTCCATTATTTAGCTTCTTCTTGAGCACGAGTTTCACGTACTACTGTAATTTTTACAGTTCCAGGATATTTCATTGTTTCCTCTATTTTTTCTTTTACATCTCTAGCAATTTTATGAGCTTGTAGGTCATCAACTTCTTCTGGTTTTACAATAACTCTTAGTTCACGACCAGCTTGAACTGCATATGATGTTTCAACTCCAGGAATGCTGTTTCCAACTTCTTCAAGTTGAGTAAGTCTTTTAATGTAGTTTTCTAAAGAGTCATTTCTTGCTCCTGGACGAGATGCACTTAAAGCATCAGCAATAGCAACTATGACTGCAATAATACTATCAGCTTTTGTATCACCATGATGAGATGCAATTGAATTAATAACAACTTCATCTTCTTTAAATTTCTTAGCTATATCCACACCAATTTCAACATGGCTTCCTTCTATTTCATGATCAATTGCTTTTCCAATATCATGTAGTAATCCAGCACGTTTTGCAAGCATTACGTTTTCCCCAAGTTCAGCTGCAATTAATCCAGAAAGATTAGCAACTTCAATTGAATGTTGTAATGCATTTTGACCATAACTAGTTCTGAAATGAAGTTTACCAATTATTTCAATTAATTCCGGATCAAACTTAGTTAATCCAAGTTCAAATGTTGCATCAGTTCCATACTCAATAATCTTTTGTTTCATATCCTTGCAAACTTTATCATATAACTCTTCAATTCTTGTTGGATGGATTCTTCCATCTTTGATTAGAGTTTGAAGTGTAACATAAGCAATCTCTCTTCTTAGAGGATCAAAACTTGATAATACAACAGCTTCAGGAGTATCATCAATAATTAAATCAACTCCAGTAATTGCTTCAATTGTACGGATATTTCTACCTTCACGACCAATGATTCTACCCTTCATTTCATCATTAGGTAATTCTACAACTGTAACAGTTTGATCACTAGCTATATCAGCTGCATATTTTTGCATCGATGTAACAATCATTTCTTTAGCTGTTTTGTCTGCTGTTAATTTTGCTTCGTTTTCTTGTTCTCTGATATATTCAGAGATTTCCTTAGTCATGTTTTCTTTTACTTGTTTCATAACTAAATCTGTTGCTTTTTCTTTACTAAATCCTGAGATTTTCTCTAGTAGTTCTAGTTGTTCTTTTTTGATTTCTTCCACTTTACTTTTTTCATTTTGGATTTCATCTAAACTTTCTGTTAATTTAGACTCTCTTTCATCTAAAGCAAGTTCTCTTTTTTGATACATTTCATCACGTTTATCCATGTTAGCTTCACGTTGTAATAATCTTGCTTCTGAATCTTTTATTTCTTCTTTTTTTTCTTTAATTTCCTTGTCTAATTCCATTTTTAATCTATGTTGTTCTTCTTTTTGTTCTAAAATTGCATCTCTTTTTAATTTATCAGCATCTTTTTTAGCTTGATTAAGAAGTTTTTCTATTTTTTTAGAAGTTGTGTTTTCTTTAAATAAGTTAACTATAAAAGTTATACCTATACCTGCTACTAATCCAACTATTATAAGTAAAATGGAGAATACTATATCATTCATATATACCTCCATTAGAATATAATTTTTAAATCATAATCTAATTCTATTGTAGAGTTATTTTTTTTTATTGTCAAGCTAAACAAAATTTACTAGTCAAAATATGATTTTATTACTTCATAGTCTGAATAAGGAACTCTTTTATCTTCAAGAGCCATATAATTATCTCTACCTTTACCAATAATTAAAATATAATCATCTTTTTTAGCATTACTTAAGGCATAATTAATAGCTTCTTTTCGATCTACTATTCTTGTATAATTATTCTTGTTTGTATCTTTTAACATATCATCAATAATATCATCAACTTTTTCATATCTAGGATCATCCATTGTGAAAACAACAAAATTGGCATTATCTAATAAATATGAACCTATCTTACTTCTTTTTTCTTTTTCTCTACCACCAGCAGAACCAGTAACTACTACTATTCTTTTATTGTAGTTCTTAACGTTTTCAATTAGGTTCTTAATTCCATTTAAAGTATGAGCATAATCTAAAATAATATGATAATCTGTTTTAAAATTTAATTCTTCACTTCTTCCAGAAATTGGTTTTAATTTTCTTATATACTTAATGATTTCTTCTGCACTATATCCTTCTAAAACGCAAACTATAAATCCTACTGTTAAATTATAGATGTTATATTCAAAAGGATAAGGACTTTCTATTTCATAAATTTTGTTTAAATATTTTATTTTAAATGTTGTTTTAGAATCTAAATTAATATCAAGTATTTGAAAATCTGCTCGACTATTTTTACCATATGTATATATTTTATGACTACTAGCGATATCTTTTAAAACCTCATCGTCACTATTTAAAATAATTACTCCATCTTTATCTAAGTAATTAATTAGTTTTAATTTAGAATTAATATAGTTTTCTAAAGTTTTATGAATGTTTAAATGATCTTCCGTAATATTTGTATATATAGCATACTTAAATTTAAAGGAATCTACTCTATCATGAAGTAGGGCTTCACTAGATGTTTCCATTACAACGCTTTTACAATTAGCATCTCTTAAAGAAGAAAAACACTTATACAAATATTCTTTACTAGGAGTTGTATTTTCAGTTTTTTGTTTTATATTATTATAGCAAATACCATTAGTACCAAGATATGCATTTTTTGTAAAATTGGAAAGTAATTGGTGAATAATTGTTGCAGTTGTTGTTTTTCCATCTGTTCCTGTAATACCAATTAATTCTAAGTCATTATTATAATTGTAAAATTCTTTGCAAAGTCTTGTTAACTCTTCATTTAAATTAGCAACTTTAATACAAGGAACACTTTTTTCTAGAAGTTTATCACTAACAATAGCAGAACATCCTGCTTTAATTGCATCATCAACAAATTCACTATGGTCAACATAAAAACCTTTTATTGCTACAAACAAATCTCCTGATTCAATATTCCTAGAATCAGTTTTTATATCTCTAATAGGAATATGTTTTTCACCTTTATATAAATCATCTAAATACTTCATAACAAAACCTCCATAGTATTGTATGCAAAAAAAGCTGATTTTTGACAAATTACTTCTTTTCCAGGTTCAATATCTATTGGTAGAATAGCTCCCGGGAAACTAGATGCAAATGATATTTCTTGATTATCTTTCATTGCTGTATAAATATTTTGAAATAAACTTTCACGAGTAAGCATTCTAGAAAATACTTTTTCAACACCACCATTAGAAGTTGTTTCCATCTTTATATCATTTGTTCTCCATGCCATTAATCCACTTTCAGAAAAAACTCTATCACCATGATTTAATTTAATAGTTACAAAGGGAAGATTCCCCCCTTTTATCTCATAGTTAACATCCACTGTTTTATGAAGTTCTTCACCACAACTAAAACAATATTTACTATTTTCAGAATTTTCTGTTCCACATTTTCCACAAAATATATTATTTGCCATTATTTAATATCTCCTTAAAATAATTAATCAAGATTAATTTTTACATATTTTCACTATTTAAAGAAATCCCGTAATACTCTCTTACCTTTGCTTCTAATTCTTCTTTTAGTTCCTGATTGTCTTTTAAAAGAAGTTTAACATTTTCTTTACCTTGACCAAGTTTTTCACCATTGTATGAGTACCATGCTCCTGTTTTTTGAATAATTCCAGCTTCTGAACCTAAATCAATTATTTCACCTTCACGAGAAACTCCTTCTCCATACATAATATCAACTACTGCTGATTTAAATGGTGGAGCCACTTTATTCTTAACTACTTTAACTGTTGTTTTATTTCCAACTACTCCATCACCCATTTTTAACTGTTCATTTCTTCTAATATCAAGTCTAACAGAAGAGTAGAATTTTAAAGCTCTACCACCTGGTGTAGTTTCTGGATTTCCAAACATGACTCCAACCTTTTCTCTCAATTGATTAATGAAAATTGCAGTTGTTTTTGTTTTATTAATTGTACCAGATAATTTTCTTAATGCTTGAGACATTAATCGAGCTTGTAGTCCAACATGTGAATCTCCCATATCACCATCAATTTCAGCTTGTGGAACTAAAGCTGCTACTGAATCAATTACTACAATACTAACTGCTTCACTACGAACTAAAGCCTCACATATTTCTAGAGCTTGTTCTCCTGTATCTGGTTGAGCTAGTAATAAATCATTTATATTTACTCCTAATTTTTTCGCATATTCAGGATCTAAAGCATGTTCTGCATCGATAAATGCAGCACGACCTCCTGCTTTTTGTTGTTCTGCTATTGCTTGTAATGCAAAAGTTGTTTTACCACTTGATTCTGGACCATAAATTTCAATAATTCTTCCCCTAGGATAACCACCAACACCTAATGCTATATCTAGAGATAAACATCCACTAGAGCATACATCCACTTTCATGTGAGTGTTATCTCCAAGTTTCATAATTGAACCCTTACCAAATTGTTTTTCAATATCACTTAAAACTTGTTCAAGTGCCTTATCTTTGTTTGTTTCTTTTTCTACTTGTTTTGCCATATTTTCCTCCTTGCAAATCGCTTACAATATAATCTTAACTTATTTTTTAGAAAATTGCAAGCGTTTTTCGAACAATTGTTTTATTTTATTTAAAAATAAAATTTCTTACTTTTAAATAAGAAATTCTATCTATTTATATTATAGTCTAATTTAAAACTTTTTCCTTAGGAAAAATAATATTTTTATTTAAAACAAAATATTCAATAGCTGAAATAATAGCCATTATTGTTGCAAAATATAAGAAGAAATCAGAAACTCTTATATTCCATGCTTCAAACGGAAGATTATAAAAGAAAGTTAAAACTGTTCCAACCATTAATGTTGCTGTTTTAATTTTTCCACTTTTAATTGCTGCAACTACTTTTCCTTTAGCTGCTGCTTCCATTTTTATAGCATCAACTACGATATCTCTTAGAACGATAACAACAGGAACAATAACTGAAATAAATCCTTGAGATGCTAAAATTATTAACACTGAATCAACTAAGATTTTATCAGCAATAGCGTCTAACATTTTTCCTGTATCTGTTACTTGATGATTTTTTCTTGCTAAATATCCATCAACAAAATCTGTAATACTAGCAATTATGAATATAACTCCAGCTACCACATATTGGATTTTTACTGCTACTCCCATTACTAAGTATTTAGGCCACTCAATACCAACTGCATAGAATGGAAATGTTAAAATAAATATTACGACAAATGTTAAGATAATTCTTAACACTGTTAATTTAGTAGGCAAATTCATAAACATCCTCCTTATTTATACCTCTTAAAACTTCATTATGAACTGGTTTTTTATTTAATAATGTAAAAATTAAATATCCAAGAATAATTATTATAGCTATAATTCCTACTGTATATATTAATGGTCTATAATTAAATTTTTCTTTGTATTCTTTAGTATATGGAGATTGAATTTTCTTTTCTTCTTTCTCTTCAATTCTTTTTTTTGCTTCCAAAATATCATCTAACGAAATCTTTGATGTATGTTCAAATAAAAATTCATTAAACTCATCTGCCACTTCATTAGGATCTAATCCTAAGTATTTAGCATAATTTTTCATGTATTCTTTTAATTTATAAACATCTTTGAAAGCTTTTATGTTTCCATTTTCTATATTTTCCAGTTGTGATGCAGAAAGTTCATTATCTTCAGCTGCTTCTTCAAGACTAACACCATTGTTTATTCTTACGTCTTTTAAGTACTCTCCTAATTCTTTCACACATAACACCTCTTTTACAAATTAAAAAAAAATAATACTTTATAAGCCATGTTCTGTACCTATTGCTAGGTGACAAACATTTATCTACTGATTGCTCAGTCCCTGACTCGGTTGTTATTCCCTAATCAAAGCTCCCCTACCATAATTTGGGTTTCTCACTCGCGGGGTTTACCACGTTTCACTTTTTAGTTTCCTAAAACATCGTCACTGCGGCACTTTTCAGAAGAAGACCATATCTTAAAGACTTAGGTCTTTACTTCGCCGTTAGAGTTTTCTCTACTTCAGGTTATTTTTTCCCTGAACACGAACACTACGTTCATTTCAGAACGTGTGAGCATGGACTTTCCTCTATATCAAAGATATAGCGTTTGTCAAAGTATTATTCATCTTTACCATATACCATTTTCTCTAATTTAGATAGTCTACGTAATAGATCTACATTAGTTACTTCAGGCATATCACTATTTGTTCTGGCAATTTCTGCATTCATTTTCATATTTCTAATCTCTTGTTTAAGATTCATTATTTCTCCAAGTAAATCAGCTTTTTCTTTTTCTAAATCATTAATAATAGTATAGAATCTTTCATAATCATTAATAATGATATCTAGATATTGATCAACTTCTTTTAAGCGATATCCACGAGTATCTATTTTAAACTCTTTTTCAAGGATATCTTGTGGAGAAAGTTCTATCTTGTTCTGATACATTGTAATCACCAATCCCTTATATCATTATTATACAATATTGTAGATTTTTGTCAATTCTCATCTTTCAAATTTAGTACTAGTTAAGATACTTTTGTTCTTTATATATCTTGTATTTTCTAACATTTTATTTATAAGTAGAATAACTTCCATATTTTTCATATTTTTCCTCCCTTAAAAATATTCTATAATAATGATACATATTTTGTCTTAAATTCGACAAAACCTATCAATTTTTTTACTAAAATTTCCTATCTAAATCTATAGCAAAATTTTTTTTTATATAGTATAATAAAAAATAGGTGGTAATATGAATTATCCTAATGGTATTAAAAAGAAGACAACTACACACTATACTAACTATGGTAATAGAGGTATGGATTTAGAAAATGATTTGAATATCACCAATGAATACTATAGAAATATAGATAGAGCTTTTATTTATAAAAAGCCTACTCCTATAAAAATAGTAGATGTTGATTATCATTCTAGAAAACTAGTAACTATTAAAGAGGCCTATTTTACAGAACCATCAACAACTGATTATAATGGAATATATAAGGGGAAATATATAGATTTTGAAGCTAAAGAAACAAAAACTAAAACCTCTTTTGCTTTAAATAACATTCATCCCCATCAAATAAAACACTTAAAAGACATTTATAATCATGGTGGTATTGCATTTTTAATTGTTAGATTTACTTATTTAGATTTAACTTTTCTTTTGATGGTAGATGATTTTTTTGCATTTTTAGAAGGTAATGATAGAAAATCTATTCCCCTTACCTATTTCAAAGAAAAGGGACATTTAATTAAATTTAAACTTCAACCTAGAATTGATTATTTAGAAATAGTTGATAAATATATGGAGGTAACTCATGGAAAAGAAACGAGTAAATAAAAACAGTTCTAATAGTAGAACTAAAAAAATAAATAAGAAAAATATTAAATCAAGGATTAATGTTGATCCAGCTAAATTACCTAATAGTGCTAAAATAGTACTTTCTATAATTTTAGTAATCCTGTTAGTTTTGTGTTTTATAAACTTAGGATTTATATTTACACTTATAACTGCCTTTATGGTTTTAGTAATTATAGGTATTGCTAAATTAATAGATTCGGCTCAGAAGAATAGTAAGAAAAGAAAAATTGTAAATATTTTACTGATTCTATTCTTAGCACTTGGAATTCTTGCTTTAATTTTGTTTGGAGCATTCTTAGTTTATGTAACTATTAAAGCCCCAGAGTTTAATGTTAAAGAACTAGATAAAAAGGAATCAACTGTTCTTTATGATAAAGATGGTAAAGAAATGATAAAACTTGGTGCTGAAATGAGAGATAAAGTTAAATATAATGAACTTCCTCAAGTTTTAGTTGATGCTATTATCGCAACAGAAGATTCAAGATTTTATCAACATAATGGTTTTGATGCTGCTAGATTCATGAAAGCTAGTGTTGGACAGGTCCTTGGACATTCTGATGCTGGTGGTGCTTCTACTTTATCAATGCAAGTTATTAAAAATACATTTACTTCTACTGAAGCAAGTGGTTTACAAGGTATTATTCGTAAATTTACAGATATTTATTTAGCTGTGTTTAAACTAGAAAAAACTTATTCAAAAGAAGAAATTATAGAGTTTTATGTTAACAATCACTTCTTAGGTGGAAACATCTATGGAGTACAAGAAGCATCTTTAGTATATTTTGGAAAAGATGTTGCTGATTTAAATTTAAGTGAAGCTGCAATACTTGCTGGTATGTTTAAATCTCCTAACTTCTATAGACCTAATGTTAATCCTAAAAATGCTACTGCTAGAAGAAATACAGTTTTATACTTAATGAAAAAACATGGTTATATTACTGAAGAACAATACAACCTAGCTAAAAGTGTTCCTGTTGAAAGTTTAACTGCTGAGACAGAAAATGCTTCTACTTCTAAATATCAAGGATATATTGATACTGTTGTTGAAGAAGTTAAAGATACATATGGAGTTAATGCTTATACTACTCCTGTATTAATCTATACTAATATGGATCGTAGTAAACAAGATGCTGTTAATGATGTTTTAGATGGAAAGACATATACTTGGATTAATGATAAAGTTCAAACCGGTGTATCTGTTTTGGATACAGCTACTGGTAAAATTTTAGCTGTTGGTGCTGGTCGTAACAGAAGTGGTGCTTCTACTTATAACTATGCAACAAAGATTAAGAGACAACCTGGTTCTACTGCTAAACCATTATTTGATTATGGCCCAGGTATTGAATACAACGATTGGTCTACTTATACTTTATTTGATGATGCTCCTTATTCTTATTCAAATGGACAATCAATAAAGAACTGGGATGGTGGATATTTTGGAACTATTACTTTAAGAAGAGCACTATCAACCTCTCGTAATATTCCAGCTTTAAAAGCTTTCCAACAAGTTGATAATGCCAAAATTATAGAGTTTGTTACAGGTCTTGGAATAACACCAGAAATTTCAAATGGTAGAATTCATGAAGCACATGCAATTGGGGCATTCACAGGAGTTTCTCCTTTACAAATGAGTGCTGCTTATGCTGCTTTCTCTAATGGTGGAACTTATCATGAACCATATTCAGTATCAAAAATAGTATTCCGTGATACTGGTAAAACGAAAGAACACCAAGATAAATCTAAAAAAGTAATGAGTGATGCTACAGCCTATATGATTTCAAGTGTTTTACAAGATGTTTCAATGACAGGTGGTAAACCTCATAATATTGCTGCTAAAACTGGTACTACAAACTATGATGAAGCTACAATGAGAAATAATCATATGCCTAGTGATGCTATCAGAGATTCATGGGTTGTTGGTTATACAACAAAAACTGTTATTGGTATGTGGTATGGATATGATTATATTGATAAAAATGGTGAATATGTTTTAAGAAATATTCCTGCTACTATTCAAAAAGATAAATTATTCTTAGCTCTTGCAAGAGGGGTTATGAAAAATGATAATGATGATTTCAAGATGCCAGACAGTGTTGTTAAACTTGGAATTATCACTGGTTCAAATCCTCCTCAAGTAGCTGAAGATGGATATAGTGGTTCTATTACTTATGAATACTTCAAAAAAGGAAAAGAACCAGAAAAAGTTACTGCTACTAAACTTAATACTCCAACAGGATTAAAGGTATCATATAGTGGTGACAAAGTTACAATTACATGGAACGGTGTTAGTAAGTTAGAAAAAGATGAAGGATATGGTGATTTCGGATATAATGTATATCAAGGTAATAGATTATTAACATTTACATCAGGAACATCATATACATTTAAGACTGCAACTCCTTATGATACATATAAAGTTGTTGCAACATACAAAAGTTATAGTGGAGCTCAAAGTGATGCTGCTACATATCAATTAAAAGAAGAACAAAAAGCTGAAGTTACAACATTTGCATGTAGTCAAACAGCATTCAAAGTAGGTGATACTATTCCTACAAATACATGTACATTTAAAGTTAATTCTAATGCTGTTACTCCTACATCAATTAAAGTAGATGGAACTAGTGATTGTCATGATGGAATTAAGTTTACGACCGCAAAAACATGTACAGTTAAGTATTTAATTTCATATAATAATAAATCATATAATGCTAGTGTTAACTATAATATTACAGCTGATTCTAGTGGTGGTGATCCTGATCCTACTACACCAACTGTTCCTACAACTCCATAGATTAAAAAAAAGAAAGTTTAAAATTTACTTTCTTTTTTCTTTGCAATATTCTTTTAATTTGCAATTTTCACACGATGGTTTAATTGCTTTGCAGTAATACCTTCCAAATAAAACCATTTGTAGATGTCTTTTTGCCCATTCTTTTTTAGGATAAAACTTCATTAGTTTTTCTTCTACTTCTTTCACATTACTATCTTTTTTAGCAATTCTAAGTCTTTTACTAACTCGTTCTACATGTGTATCAACTGCAATAGCTGGATAGTTATAAAACTCTCCTAAAAAGACATTAACGGTTTTTCTTCCTACACCAGGTAGACTTTCTAAATCAGTTCTAGCTGTTGGTACAATGGATGAATATTTATCCACAATAATAGTGGATAACTCCTTTACATAACAACTTTTTTTGTGGAAAGAACCTAATGGCCTAATAATTTGTTCCAAATCTTTAACATCTGCATTTTTTATATCCTCTAATCTGGGATATTTTTCAAATAAAACTTTTGTTACTTCATTAACTCTTTTATCAGTAGTTTGAGCACTTAAACATATAGCAATCAACAACTCATAATCATTATTATAATTCAATTCACATTTAGGATTCGGAAATAATTCATCTAAATATTCTCTTATTAGTTTACTCTTCGTCATCAAACCAATCCCATTCCATAATATCTAAATCTAAGTCCTTTGCCTCTTCTTCCTTTTTAATCTTTTTATTTCTCTTTAATTTTCGCTTTTCTACATCTTCTTTAGTCTTAACTCCATCTTTACCCCATTCATACAAAATCTTATCAATGTATCTCAAATTAGAAACGCCATTAAAAGTAGCTTCTTTTAAAGCTTCAGTAATTAATTCTTCACTAATTCCATTATCTAACCAAGCTTGAATAATTTCATATTCTATTGGACTTAATGTTCTTCCAAATTCTTTTTCTACAATTTCAAAAACATTACTTGAAGATGCTTCACTAGTATTATTAACTTCTTCCATAGTAAGTAGCGCTAATTTGTTATAAAAACCATCTAATTGAATAAGCTCTTCCATAATCTTCTTTTCACTTTTTATAACATCTACTTTTAAAAGATTTTTATCACTTAAGTTTGAAATAATCTCCATTACTTCTTCTAATCCCATATTTAATTCTTCACTAAATTTACTAGGATCAAATACTATATTATTACCTTTATTATATAAGTACATTAAGAGGATGAATTCATTTAGTTCTAGTTTTAACTCTTTATACTTTTTGAATATAAATAATGGTATAACAATATTTCCATCTTTATACATTTCTACAAGCTTAGAACTTTTCATAAAATCATCTCCTCATTTTTACTATATTATCACAAATAAATTAAAATTAAAAGATAAGAAAAGAGTATTAATTAACACTCTATCTTCTTATAATTATTTTCTATATATTTAACAATATTATCTTTAGTATTTATTAATCTGCTATATAAGATTTCTTCTTCTAAATTATTATAGATATCGCTTAAGTATTTACCTGGTTCCTTATCTAAAATATCCATTATTTCTTGACTTGTAATATTAATATCATCTCTAGAATGAATAATTAAGTTATTGTATGACTCTGTAATTTCTTTTTTATCTAATCCCTTAATAGCACCAGCTACTGAATTAACATATAATCCATATTTATATAAAGTCATTGGATCCATATTATTTAAATTCATTACCTCATTGATATTTTTTATAAGTTCTTTTTCACTTGTTGTAAACGGATAAATATCTCCTACATTTAAAATACTCCAAACGCTAATTAAAGAATCTGTATTTTTAATATCTTTTAGACGAGTTAATTCTAATTCCTCATCAAGACCAAACTCTAACAATAAAGAAATACCCTTTTTTACATAACTACTAGCAAAGATTTTATCAAGTTCTTCTTTTTTACGGTTATATGATAATTCCTTTAATAGATGTTTCTTTTCATTAATAGCTTCTTTTACTTCATCACTTAATTCAAAGTCAAGAATAGTTGCAAATCTAATAGCTCGTAATATTCTTAAACTATCTTCCTCAAACTTTTCTTTAGCATCGCCAATAGTATTAATAAGACGCTTTTTTAAATCAGTTCTTCCATCTAGAAAATCTAAAATTTCTTTGGACTCATCCATACAAATTGAATTTATCGTAAAATCTCTTCTTTTTAAATCTGTATATAAGTCATCTACATATTCTATTTCAATTGGTTTTCTATGATCAATATATTTTATTTCTTTTCTGAAAGTAGTTATTTCAAATCTAATTTTTTTTCTAAGTAATGTAATACTACCATAGGCAGTTGTTTTTATAACATCTTCACTAAATATTTCTTGAAGTTCTTTTGGTGTTGCATTAGTGGTTATATCTACATCATTAGAATCTATTCCAAGCAAATAATCTCTAACAAAACCACCTATTATATAGGCATTAAAACCATGTTCATTTATTTCATGTAATATTTTGATTGCTTCTTCTAACATATTTCATCACCTACTTATATTATAACACGACTAAGACAAAATAAAAGAAGCATAAGGCTTCTTTTTTTATTAATTTACAGATTCTTTTAATGCTGATCCTGCTTTGAAAGTAACAGCATTTCTAGCAGCGATTTTAACAGTTTCTCCAGTTCTTGGATTACGTCCTTCTCTAGCTTCTCTCTTAGATACTGCAAAAGTACCAAATCCTACTAATGCAATTTTATCTCCTTTTGATAAAGCTTCTGTAATTGCTGCAAAAGTTGCATCAATAGCTCTTGTTGCATCAGCTTTTGTTAATCCAGCTTTTTCAGCAACTGCTTCAACTAATTCTACTTTTTTCATGTAAATTATACCTCCCTATGTGTCTTATTAAGCATGTTATGCTTACATATTAAATCTACCATGAATTATATGAAATTGCAATAAAAATGCATAAAAAAAGCCAATTTCTTGTACTTATAGACAAAAAATTAGCCAATTTTTATTTCTTAGGTTTTAACTTAGTATTAATTGATTCTAATAAAGAAATGATATTTCCAATAGCATAGAAGAATACACATATTAAGAAACTAGCAAACCAAATACAAATAGTTAACGAAAAGTTAAATTCTGTTGTGTTACATGCCTTAGTATAAAGTCCTGAAGTAGTTCCACATGAAGGAAATAAATTTCCAAAGATTATCCCAACGCAAAATCCTATTCCAAAGGTTACTAAAGCAACTATTTGATAACCATTTAATTCATGTGATGAAACTTCATTAGCGAGTTTTTTTAGTTTAGGTAAATCCTTATCTAATAAATCTATTTCTACAAATAAATCATGTGCTAAAGCTTTCTTATCTTCATTACTTAAATCAAGATAAAGTCCATAAGAGTAAATATATCTTGCTAAAACAATAGTGTAAGCAATACTTACTAATGATAAAACTACTCCATCAAAATTTTCTGAATAAATTAAATTCATTACTAATAAAATTATAGCTAATACTACTATTGTGTAGAAATATCCTTCATTCTTTATTTCATTAAATGGAGATTTTTCAAGTTTAAGTTCTTTCCAAAATCTTGTGTTTTTCATAAATACATGAATCATATAAACAAAGAATACGATGTTAATACCAAAACTAATTAATGATGTTATACCAAGTGATCTAATAACTGATAATAAAGAAGTTATTGAAAATATGAAGTAAATTAAAATTAAGAAAACATTTAAATAATTAAAATATTTCTTACCAGTTTTAGTCTTTAATGGTATGAAGTAAATTAATCCTATTATATATAATGTATTATGATTTAATAAATTTCTTAAAATATCATTTGTTGATAAATTATTTTTAACTGCGTAAGATTGAGATAAAATAATAATCAAAGTAAGAAGTGCTATCGCAACTGTAGTAATAATATTTGAATTATTAAACCACTCTCTTTCATTTTTAACGTTTTTATCCATAACATCACCATCCTAATAAGATTATACCATATAAAACAACTTTTAAAGATAATAATTTGAACTAGATTTCATTTATTTACAACTAATAGTAATTATGTTATAATACAGCTAGTTTGGAGGGGATATTATGGCAGTACCTGTGGTTGCAATAGTGGGAAGACCTAATGTTGGGAAAAGTACCCTTTTTAATAAAATTGTGGGTAAAAAAGTTGCGATAATTGAGGATGTTCCTGGAGTAACTAGGGATAGACTTTATCAAGAAGCTAATTATAATGGTAAAAAATTCTTTTTAATCGATACTGGTGGTATTGATGTTAGTAATCAAAGTTTTAATGCTGAGATTAAAATACAAGCCGAAATTGCGATTGAAGAAGCAGATATCATTTTATTTGTTGTTGATGGTAAGGAAGGACTTACACATAACGATTTAGTTGTTAGAGATATTTTAAG
This sequence comes from bacterium, assembly GCA_030531905.1. GTDB lineage: Bacteria > Bacillota_I > Bacilli_A > RF39 > UBA660 > UMGS995. The sequence goes on from JAUNMG010000002.1 coordinate 87,686, forward strand.
AAAGAGCAATAAAAAAGTTATTGTCGCAATTAATAAAATAGATGTTAAAGAAGCTAAAGATAATTTATATGATTTTTATGAATTAGGATTTGATACTTATATACCAATTAGTAGTATTCACAATACTGGTTATGTAGAATTACTTGATACTATTACAATGGATTTTCATGAAAATGATAACAATGATGATGATGAAAGATTAAAACTAAGTATTATCGGTCGTCCTAATGTTGGAAAAAGTTCTTTAATGAATGCGCTTCTTAATGAAGAACGTGTCGTTGTTTCTAATATTGCAGGAACTACAAGAGATTCAATAGACTCTATTTTAAAATATCAAAAAGAAGAATATATTTTAATTGATACTGCTGGTATGAGAAAAAAAGGACGTGTTTTTGAATCAATTGAGAAGTATAGTCTTTTAAGATCAATGAGAGCAATAGATAGAAGTGATGTTTGTCTAGTTGTAATTAATGCCGAAGAAGGTATTACTGAACACGATAAACATATTGCTGGATACGCTATTGAAAAAGGTAAAGGAATTATTTTTGTTGTTAATAAATGGGATATGGTAAAAGATACTACTATTCAAGATTTTAAAAAGCTTATGAGAGCTGAATTCCAGTTCGCACCGTATGCTCCAATAGTTGTATTATCAGCTCTAACTAAAAAAAGAATTCATACATTGATGCCTGAGGTTATTAAAGTAAGTGAGAATATTAAGAAAGAAATAAAGACAAGTGTTTTAAATGATGTTATCTTAGATGCTTATCAATTAAATATTCCACCTTCTTATAAAGGAAAAAGACTTAAAATATATTTTACAAGTCAAACTGGTATTAAACCACCAAAATTCACTTTAAGAGTTAATAATAAAGGATTAGTCCACTTCTCATACGAAAGATATTTAGAAAATAAATTACGTGAGAATTTTGATTTAGAAGGAACTCCAATTATTTTACAATTTAAAAATAGAAGTGGAGATGAATAATATGTTTTTCCAAAATAAAGATCCTAAAACTGAATTAGAAGGATTAGATAGAGCTTTAGAAATATTACAAGATAGATATGAAAAGAAAGCTATTACAATTGAAGAGTTTACAAAACAATGTGAAGTAATTGCTAAAAAGCGTGAAAAGTATCAAAAAGCTCTAGCTAAAAAGGAAAGAAAACAATATTAAAACACTAATCTATAGTGTTTTTTTGTACAAAAAATATCTTTATAACATATATTATCATAGGAGGATATAATATATGTTTGGAGATGGATTCTTTAAAAAAGTTGAAAAAAAGACTAATGTAAATAAAGAAACAATTATGTCTTTAGCAAAAAAACTTCAAAATTCCGATATGAAAGATGAGAAAGTTCTAAGAGATATGGTTCAAGAAATTTCTTCAATAACTGGAAAAGAGGTTTCAAAAGAAAAAGAAGATAAAATAGTTAACGCTATTGTAAAGGATAATGTTCCTAAAGATATTGATAAAATGTTTTAGTAATATACTACTTATGTATATTACTTTTTATTTGAACGGAATGATTTTCACTTTCAAGCATATCATCAAGACCTTTTTCTTGTGTTATTCTAGATTCAATCAAATTTTTATTTAAAGTATCGAAAGCAAAATTATCTTTATTGATTCCATATGGTTCAGAATCTGATTCTATTTTCTTTTTAATACCTTCCAAATAACTATTATCATGATTTGCTATTTGAATAGTTAATTCTTTTATTGTAGTATCTAACATTTCTTTATTAAAGATAATACTCTTTCCATTTCTAACTTCAAAACTAATATTATCTAACCTATCATTATTACAAATGTCATCGTAACTAGTATTAATTCTATTTTTAATTATTTGATAAACATTTTCATAAGTAGTATCATTTAAATCGGATAAAGAATATCCTAGGTTACTGGATTTTGATAAGTTAAACTTTAATTGTTCAAAAAAAGTTATAGTTGACTTTTTACTTAAATAGTCATAAAAATCAATATATTTCCCGTTATATCTTACTTTCTTATTCTTATTTTTTGATAACCAATCTAAAGTTTCATCTTTTATTGCTTTTTCAATAATAGAAGAACGCTTCATAGTATAAGATGACTTCTTATCTAATGGCTCTGAACCGTATCCAATAAATTCATTTACCATCCCAGTTAAAATAGGTGGCCTTTTTATTTTTTCAGCTAAATCTTTATGTTTGTTTTTTATATCTTCAAGAATAGAAATATAGTTAGCTAAATTTAAAGTATCAGAATAAATAACTAAGGAATCATCTCTGGAACCAGTCCTATCAAATTTAAAGTAGTATGGAAGATTTCTTTCTTCACAACCTTTTAAAAATAGATTAACTATTTTATAAGTATCAATTAATTCCATATTTAAGTAAAGTCTATGTTCTACATCGAAATTTTCTTCTTGATAAGAATTAACATATAATGAAGAAACATGTATCCATGTAGGATCATCCATTCTATTCCATCTATATCGATCTATGGTTTCAGTCATGGCTTCATCTTCATTTAAAAATAATATTTTTCTAGCATCAAAACTTGTTGAAACATCAGGAACTTTCTTCAAGTATGACCGCATATAGGCAAAATCATTAGCGATTTTCCCCTCATCCCTAAGTCTATGAAATGTACTAAGTTCCATTGAGGTAATTCTATTTTTCCAAGTGTTAAATAGATGAGATGTTAGCTCGTTTTCATCAGCAAGAAAATATCTCGGTGAACTATCTTTAGGAGTAAAATATACTAATTGTTTATAAAAGCCACCATCAATACTTTTTGAATAGGCTTCTATTATTTTTAAAAACTGTTCCGTATTACTAAGAGGATTTTCCAAATTTTTATAAAAATCTATTAATTCCATACTATAACCTTTCTTTCTCATTTTTAGTATAACATTAATTTTCTACATTTTAAGCATATATTAACATTACTTTACATAAGTTTAAAATGAATAAAGGAGAATGTTAATGGATAAAAAAGAATTAATTAAAAATATAGCTGAAAGAAGTGGCGGAGATATTTATCTTGGTGTAGTTGGAGCAGTAAGAACTGGAAAATCTACTTTTATCAAAAAAATGGTAGAGACATTAATTGTTCCTAATATCGAAGATGAATATGAAAGAAAAAGAGCTCTTGATGAAATTCCACAAAGTGCTGCTGGAAAAACTATTATGACTACAGAACCAAAATTTGTTCCTAATAATGCTGCTAAAATTAATATTGATGATTTTAGTTGTAATATAAGATTAGTTGATTGTGTTGGATATGTTATTGATAAGGCTGTTGGAGCAAGTGATGAAAATGGTCCACGTATGGTAAAAACTCCATGGTATACAGAAGAAATACCTTTTGTAGAAGCAGCTGAAGTTGGTACTGAAAAAGTAATTAAAGATCATTCAACTATTGGTATAGTTGTAACTACTGATGGTTCGATTGGAGAATTTGATCGTAATGATTATTTAGAGGCTGAAAACAGAGTTATAAGTGAATTAAAAAGTATTGGTAAACCATTTATTGTACTTTTAAATTCTACTCATCCAACTCTACCTGAAACAGAACGACTTGCTAATTCATTAAAAGAAGAACATAATGTACCTGTTATGCCTATTAGTATTGAAGCTATGACTGAAAAAGATATGTATGATATCTTAAAAGAAGCTTTATATGAATTTCCAATCTTAGAAGTTAAAGTTAATATGCCTGAATGGATTGCCATATTAAATCCAGATCATCCAGTTAAGAAAGAATATATTAAGGCTATTAAAGAAAGTGTAGTTGAGGTGGATAAACTACGTGATATTGATAATATTACTAAACATTTCTTAAATAATGAAATGATTGAAAAAAGTTATCTATCAAATGTAGATCCTTCAACTGGTATTGTTACAATCGACTTATGTGCACCTGCTGTTTTATATAATAAAACTTTAACTGAAATTATTGATGTTGATGTTAAAAATAAAGCAGACTTGCTAGCACTATTCCAAGACTTTAATGTCGCAAAACGTGAATATGACCAAATAAAATATGCTCTAAAAATGGTTAAACAAACAGGTTATGGTGTTGCTACTCCAACATTAAATGATATGAAGCTTGATAAACCTGAAATTGTTAAACAAGGACCTAGATATGGAGTAAAACTTAAAGCTATTGCTCCATCTATCCATATGATTAGAGTTGATGTAGAATCTACCTTTGAACCTATTATTGGTAGTGAAGTTCAAAGTAAGGAATTAATTGATTATTTAATGAAAGATCAAGAAAATGACCCAACAAGTATTTGGAAAAGTGAAATATTTGGTAGAAGTTTAGATAATATTGTTCAAGAAGGAATTCAATCAAAAATAAATCTAATGCCAGATAACATTAGATATAAATTACAACAAACGCTTACTAAAGTAGTTAATAAGGGTTCTAATAATATGATAGCTATTGTAATTTAAAGAGTTTAACGACTCTTTTTTATTTTAGATTTTTTGCTTGTAATAAAATTTTCTTTGACTCATCACCATAGATAATTCTTCCCATATCAATAAATGGAATAATATCATCAATATCTTCAACATCAATATAGAATAAATTATTATAAAACTTAATATTCTTTTTATCTTTTATAATATCATAGTCATCAGTTTCAAATAGAAACTTATCATTTCTAAAAAGAATAATTCTATAATCTGCTTCATTATTGAAATCATTATCATCTATTTTAATTACATTTAAAAACATTCCAACTTTACTATTAAAGTAGGCCTTTATTTTATAGAATCCACACCAATTAATTTTATATCTAATATCTATTTTTGTTAGAATATCTTTAATGAATTTTACTAGAGAATCTTTATCATAACACGCTACTAACTTGAAGTTATATGGATTTACGTAGATATCTAAATCATCGTCATTAATTCTTTCTATTTTCATTAACTTCACCTACAGTATTGTATGAAAAAAGAGTTAAATGGTTTCTTCTTCTCCACTTAACTCTTCTAATTTCTGATGAACTTCTTTTACTCCTAATTTAGTAACACTAGAGAAAACTATTAAGTCATCACCTACTACTAAATCTAGTGTATCTAAAATTAATTTCAAACACTTGTCTTTTTTACTTCCACCTATTTTATCTGCCTTAGTTGCAATTATTGTTACAGGAACTTTATAATATTTTAGAAAATTATACATCAACACATCATCTTCTGATGGTTTATGTCTAAAGTCTACTAACATGAAAACTCTTTTTAATTGTTCTCTTTTTTCAAGATACTCTTCTATCATCATTCCAAATTTAGCTTGTGTTTTTTTATCTACTTGCGCATAACCATAACCAGGAACATCTATTAAATAAAATGCATCGTTTACAGAGTAAAAATTTAGAGTTTGAGTTTTACCAGGACGAGAAGAAGTATAAGCTAAATTCTTACGAGATAAAATTGTATTAATAAAACTACTTTTACCTACATTACTTCTTCCTACTAATAAGAATTCTGGTTTCATTCTTTCTGGATATTGACTTCTTCTTGTCGCAATGACTTCTAATTCACATTTCTTTATATCCATATTATTCATCCCCTTTATCTTGCTCTTTTAAATATTTTTCTAAAGCTTTATCTAAATCTTCAACAAGTAACATAGCTTCTTGTATAGTCTGTAATTTAACACCACTAGCGAATTTATGTCCGCCACCATGATATTTTTCTGCTACTTGATTAATTTCTGGTCCGCGTGAACGGATTGAAATACGATAATATTCATTTTTAACATCTTCTGTAATAGTAAGCCAGATATAAACACCTTCAATAAAATTGAAATTATTAACGACATTACCAGCTGAAGCTGAATCTGCTTCAAACTTATTGATAATTTCATCACTAACTTTCATATAGCCAACACCATGTTTAGTAACTTCCATATTTTCAGACATGTATCCTTCTAATCTTACTTCTTTTAATGGTCTTGCATACATTTGTTGATAAATATCATACATATCAAATCTATATTCTTCTAGATATTCACCAACTAACTTAAAGGTATTTGCAGAACAACTATTAAATAGGAATCTATTTGAATCAGAAGCTAAACCTATAAATAGAGTTCTAGCAATATTTTCATTACATAATAGTTTAGTATCTTTAATTAGTTCCATAATTATTTCTGCTGCTGAAGATCTATCATCTTCAATTAGTTCTATATCACAGAACTTTTCTATAAATGGATGATGATCTATCTTAATCATTTCACTAAATCCATCAAATGATGCAATATCAACACGTCTTTTATCTGGCGTATCAACAACTATTAATAAAGCATCATTTATGTTTTCTAGTTTATCTAAGTTACCAATATATCTAAATTTAGCACTACCAGTACCAACAGCTAAAACACGCTTTTCTGGAAATGTTAATTTAATGGAATCACGAAATGCAATTTGGCTTGCCATAGCATCAGGGTCTACTCCAATGTGACGAGCAATGACAATAGTATCATATTTCTTTATTTCTTTAAATATTTTTTTGTACATATATTTACCTATTATTTACGATTCTTAAAGTATCTCTAGCCATAACTAATTCTTCGTTAGTAGGAATTACATAAACTGGGATACTAGATGAATCCGTACTAATCTTTCTAATCTTGCCTTTCAAAGGATTATCTTCTTCACTATTTTTCTCTTCATCAATAGTAATACCTAAACAAGATAATTTATTAATAATATTTGATCTTACAAGAGATCTATTTTCTCCTATACCACCAGTAAATACAATGATATCTGCTTTGTTTAATAAGCAATAGTATGATGCTATATAAGAAACTATTCTCTTATAATAAAGTTCTAGAGTTAATTTGCATCTTTCATTTCCTTCATGCATTTCACGTTCAATATCACGACAATCTGAACTTACTTCGCTAAATCCAAGCATTCCTGAATTATGATTTAAATCATCTAAAACTTCTAAAGCATTTTTACCTTCTTTTTCCATAATATAAGTAATAATTGAAGGATCAATATCTCCAGCACGTGTTGCCATCATAATACCAGATACTGGTGTAAATCCCATTGATGTATCAACTGATTTACCATTTTCAACAGCGGCGATTGATGCTCCACTACCTAAATGGCAAATTATTGCTTTAATATCTTTCTTACCAAGTGTTTTTTCCATTTCTTCAACAACATAGCGATAACTTGTTCCATGTGCTCCATATTTACGAACCTTATAATTTGTATACCACTCATATGGAACTGGGTATAGGAAGTTTTCTTCCTTCATAGTTTGATGGAATGTTGTATCAAAAATTGCTACCATATCTACAGTTGGTAAAACCTCTTTAAATGCCCTCATAACTTTTGCTGATTGAACATTGTGAAGTGGTGCAAAATCTTTCATTGCTTCAATATCTTCTATAACTTGATCTGTAACTAAAACAGAGTCTTTATATTTTTCTCCACCTGAAACGACACGATGTCCAATTCCACTAATATCTTCTAAAGATGAAATAATTTCTAAGGCTATTAACTTATCAAGTAAAATACGAACTGCTGTTGTTTGGTCTGGAAGTTCAATATCCTCTCTTATACTTTCACTACCATATTTAATTGTATAAAAACTTCCATCAATTCCTATTCTTTCAAATAATCCTGATGCAATAACTTCCTCTGTTGTCATGTCAAATAATTTAAATTTTAAGGAACTACTTCCGGCATTAATAGAAATTACTTTCATACATTCACTTCCCTTCTTATAATATTATACTATATCTTTTTTATTTTTCCTAGTAAATAAATACCAGAAAAAAAAGAGTATAGATTGTTATACCCTTAAAAATATTTTTTACGATTTTCTTTTAGAATAAGTCTGCACTTACTTAAGTTTAAATTTTCAATTCTTCGATTTGTTCTTTAGATAATCCTGTAGACTTTAAAATAATAGATATATCTACATTATTTTGTAAAAGATTTTTTGCTATTTCAATAGATTTATCAAGTGAACCTTTTTCTACACCTTGCTTTATTCCTTCCTTTATCCCAT
>JAUNMG010000014.1 GCA_030531905.1 bacterium
ACGACTTAAGTCTTTTTTTATATAGAATTTGTTTCACATCAATTGTATAACAACAGACAAATAACTAAATAATCAAAAAAGACTTGATTTTTTAATCAATTTATAATAAACTATAAGAGTCTTAAACAAATGGCGTCATTGGTGAAGTGGTTAACACGCTGGTTTGTGGCACCAGTATGCAAGAGTTCGATTCTCTTATGACGCCCCATATTGGAAATTATACACACCTTTGTGTGTTAAATAAGTAAAAGTCCGTAATACTTGATGTTATGGACTTTTTTTTTAATCATATGTGCTGGATAATAAAATGAATGTGTCTATAGAAATTTTCTTTGTATTAAAAAAATAAAATATTAAGTATTAAAAGATAGAATAATTTTACTTTGTTATGATGATACAAATCTATATAATAAAGAACTAACAAACATAGTTGGTATATTTTAGAAAAAATTTTATAGCTTACTTTTCCTTATTTGTTATGCTAAAACGTGTTTTTATTTTCTGTTTTTATCACTTGAGTTTATTATGTGATAAAATGAATACAAGGAGGTAGCTATGATTTATCCAGAGTTTATAAAGAAAAATGATACTATTGGAGTAAGTGCACCATCTGATGGTATTACCAAAAAAGAAAAATTATATAGATTAGATTCTGCTATCAAGTATTTTTCTAGTTTGGGATATAGAATAGAAGAAACTAAAAATGTTAGAACAAGCCTAAAAGGGAGAAGTAGTTCTTCTAAAGCTAGAAGCAAACAATTAAAAAGCCTTTTTGAAAAAACAGAAGTAAAAGCAATTATTTGTTCTGGTGGAGGAGATTTTCTTTTAGAAATGTTATCGGATTTTGATTTTAGTTGTGTTTTGAAAAATCCTAAATGGCTACAAGGTTATTCAGATCCAACAGGTCTTTTGTTTACAATTACAACAAATCTTGATATTGCAACTATCTATGCTGATAACTTTCCTGCGTTTGGAATGAAACCATTAGATAAGTCACTCAAAAACAATTTAGAAATATTACAAGGAAATATAGTTAAACAAAATAGTTTTAAAAGGTACGAAAAAGAAAATTTAAGTTATATAGTTGGAGATGAACCTTATAATTTAGATACTGATGTTTATTGGGAAAACTTAAATAGAGATGAAGTTAATATTACAGGACGTATGATAGGTGGATGTCTTGATATTATAAACGATTTATTTGGAACAAGATTTGATAAGACTAAAGAATTTATTGAAAAATACAAGGATGATGGTATTATTTGGTACTTTGATAATTGTGAGTTTAGTAGTGAACAGTTAATTAGAACTTTGTGGAAATTGAAAGATAATGACTGGTTTAAATATACTAATGGAATAGTCTTTGGAAGGAGTATGACTGAGAAAAGTTATTATGATATTTCTTTTAAAGAATCTGTAAAAAAATCCCTTGAAGATCTTGATATTCCAATAATTATCAATACAGATATTGGACATATTCCTCCAAGAATGACAATTATCAATGGAGCAATTGCAGTTATAAGTTCAAAAAATGGTAAAGGTACAATTGAATTTTTCTTAAAATAGCAAACAAAAAATACAAGGTTCAAACTTGTATTTTTCTATTCTTCTTCGATAGCACCAGTAGGGCAAGCTTCAATAGCTTCCTTACAACTATCTATTAGACTTTCATCAACATTTTCATCTTTAGCAAAAGAAAGTCCTTCATCATCAAGTTCAAATACTTCATCACATATAGCAGCGCATGCTCCACAACCAATGCAAGCATCTTGATTAACTTTAACCTTCATAATAACACTCCTCTTTTTAATATCAAATTTATTATACATAAATATTTCCTTTACGTAAAGAAAAATATCTATTTATTAATATTTATTAAAAAAAATGTAGTTTTATGTTATTCTTATAGTAAGAAGGTGGTAAAGATGAGAAGTCGTATGGATCGATATAGAGACTATGATGATAACAATCAAACAGTGCAACGTTCAAGGAAAAATCAGGAGTTATACGAAACTATAGGAACAAATGCTAAATATACAAACTTTACTGATGTTAGTAATAGTAATACATATTTATTAAATCCTTCTAAAAAGTCAAATTACACAAGAGAAAATTATCAGCAATTAAAAGAGTATACAAATATTACACCTACAACTAGAACTAGAAAAGAATTAGATGACTTTAATCATCTTTATCAAAAAGAAGAAAATAAAATTTATGATATAAATAGTTTTTTAGAAAAAGCTAAAGAACAAAGAAAAGATAAAGATGCCTTAGAAGAAAAAAGAAAACTAAAAAATACCAACTATAACATTTTAGCATCAATTAATCCAGAAGAATTAGAAGAGTATCGTAAAGAAAAAATGAAGCGAATAGCTCCAGAAGAAGATGGCTTAAAAGAATTAATAAATACAATTGCATCTAAAACTTTAGCTGGAGAAATTTCAAAAGAAACAGGTGTTGATTTATTAAGTGATTTGATGGCAACAAGTGCTTTTGATCGAATACCTAGTGAAAATAAGAATGAAAAAGATAAGGGCTTAGAACTTTCTAAAGAAATACTTGATAAAGATGCCTTAAAAGAAATAGATAAAGTCAAAGAAGAAGATAAAACACCTAAGAATAATAGCACTAACTTAAAAGATATGGATGATTCATTTTATACTAAATCAATGGATTTATCTGATAAAGATTTCTTTACAGATGATGATGAGGAGGAAAAGAAAATTCCAGTTGGAATAAAGATATTACTTGTGTTAGTATTAATAGTTTTAATAGGAGTAAGTATTTATTTTATATATCAAAGTGTTTAAATGTAATTTTAAATACTTTTTTTATGTTATAATAAATTTAGGTGGTATTATGAAAAAAGAAAATATAATATTAAGTATCTTACTTATTTTGTTTTCTATAATAACTATTTTAGTATTAACTAATAAAACTAAAGATATAGATATGTATGTTTATAATTTATTACATTCATTTAGTAGTGATAAACTAACTAGTTTTTTTAAAGGTATTACTAGTCTTGGTAATTCTAAATTTTGTGTTATTTTAGTATTAGGATTTTTGTTGTTACTTAGAAATCTAAAGGGATTATTTCCACTTTTAGCAGCAATTGATGTTGAAATAATTAATTTAGTTCTAAAGTTTATTTTTAAAAGACCTAGACCTAATATTATTCATTTAGTCCATGTATCTAATTATAGTTATCCGAGTGGACATGCGATGATTTCTGTAGGGATATATGGTTGTTTTATCTATATGATTATGAAATATATTAAGAATAAGAAATTAAAAATTCTTAGTGTTAGTTTGTTAAGTATATTAATTTTATTAATTGGAATGTCTAGAATCTATTTAGGTGTTCATTATTTTACGGATATAGTAGCAGGATACATTATTTCTTGTTGTTATTTAATTATTTTTGCTAAAGTAGTAAGAAAGTGGGGGAATATAGATGAAAGAGTTAATAGTAAGTGATTTTGATGATACTTTAATTAATAGTGATGAAGAAATACCAGCTTCTACTGTAGTTGTCCTTGATAGTTTAAGAAGAACTGGGTATAAGTTTGCAATCGCAACAGGAAGACCTTTACAAACAATCCTTGATTATAATCATGATTTTTTATTTACTGATTATATAATATCTAATAATGGAGCAGTTATCTATGATTGTGTAAAAGAAAAAATAATCTTTCATAAAAGTATGTTAGTTAGTAATATAAAAAAGATAGTGAAAACTTATTACGATAAAGCAATTATTTATCTAGTAGATAGTTATAACTGGAATTTAATAAGTGAAAAGTCTGCTTATAATAATGATGCAGATATAGTTAATAGAATAGTTGATTATGAAAAATTTATAGAAGAAGAAAAAAAAGATATTAATAAAATTGAATTATATTTTAAAACTTTGAAAGAGGCAGAGATTTCCTTAAAAGAGATTAAGAGTTTGAATTTAAAGGTGAATGTTAATTTACAAATATCAGGTGATAAATTTATGTTAGAAATTACTCATCAAGATGTTAGTAAACTGACAGGTGTTAGTTATGTTGCTTCAAAAAATAAAATTGGTTTAGATAGGGTTGTTGCCTTTGGAGATGGCCATAACGACGTTGAATTAATTAAAAATGTTGGTGTTGGAGTAGCTGTAGGTAATGCTGTTGATGAGTTAAAGAAAGTAGCCAAAGAGCTAACTGATGATTGTAATCATAAGGGTGTTGAAAAATTCTTGAAGAAGCAGTTTATGGGATAAAAATTTATCCTTTTTTTTGTTGGAATTTAATTTTAGTTATGATATAATATGCGAGAAGGACGTGGTAGTGGTGACTGAATTAAAAGACGTTAAAGGAGTAGGTCCAAAAGCATTGACTCTTTTAAATAAGATTAATATATATACTATAGAGGATTTAGTTACACATTATCCTTTTCGTTATGATATTTTAGAACGTGGAGATCTTACAAAAACAGAAGATCAAGGTCATATTATTATTGATGGTAAGGTAGAAAGTGTTCCTATCTTAATGAGATTTAAAGCAGGACTTAATAAAATGAACTTCAGATTAGTAACAGCAAGTGGAGTGGTAGGTGTATCCATCTTTAATAGAGCATTTTTAAAAAATCATTTACAAGTAGGAACAGGAGTTACTGTTATTGGTAAGTTTGATAAAAAGAAAAATGTCATTACAGCATCTGAATTAAAACTTGAAACACTTTCAAATAAAGTTAAGATAGAACCAGTGTATCATGCTACTAGTGGTCTAACTAATAAAAATATTTCAACATTTATAAATATGGCATTATTATTTTATGGAAAAGAAATACCTGATTATATTCCAGAGGAATATCTTTCTAAATACAATTTTTCAAATAAAAAAACATCTTTAAATGTTATTCATAATCCATCTACTATGGAAAAATTAAAAGAAGTAACTATCAGATTAAAATATGAAGAATTATTTGCTTTCATGTTTAAAATTAACTATCTAAAATTAGAAAATAAAAAGAATAACAAAGGTATAGCACATGAAATAGATCATTCTAAGCTGGATAAATTTATTAAAACAATTCCTTTTGAACTTACAAAAGATCAATTAAAAGCAGTAGATGAAATAGTAAACGATTTAAAAAGTTCTAGTAGAATGAATAGACTTTTACAAGGTGATGTTGGTAGTGGTAAGACAATAGTGTCATTTATTGGAATGTATGCTAATTACTTAAGTGGTTACCAAAGTGCTTTAATGGCTCCTACTGAAATACTAGCAGTACAACATTATAATAATTTGAAAGATTTATTAAAAGATACAAATATATCAATAGAAATATTAACTGGTTCAACTTTAAAGAAAGATAAACAACGAATTTATAAGGATTTAAAAGATGGTAATGTAGACATGATTATTGGTACTCATGCTTTAATTCAAGAAGAGGTTGAATATCATAATTTGGGTTTAGTTATTACTGATGAACAACATAGATTTGGAGTTAATCAAAGAGCCAATTTACAAAATAAGGGAATTAGACCTGATATTTTATATATGAGTGCAACACCAATCCCAAGAACATATGCCTTAACTATTTACGGTGATATGGATATGTCTATTATTAAAGAAAGACCAAAGGGTAGAAAACCAATTAAAACTTATGTTAAGAACAACGATGAAATAAAAGATGTTTTACAAATGATGTTAGATGAGTTAAAGAAGAATCATCAGGTTTATGTAATTGCACCATTAATAGAAGACAGTGAAAATGATACTTTAGCAACTGTTTGTAATTTAAAAGATCAAATGACGCTTGCTTTTGGAAAACAATATAAGATAGATATAATTCATGGTAAGATGGCAAGTGGGGCAAAAGATTTGATAATGCAAGAGTTTGCTCAAGGAAAAATTCAAATTCTTATTTCTACAACTGTAATAGAAGTAGGAGTAGATGTTGCTAATGCTACTACAATGGTTATCTTTGATGCTAATAAATTTGGACTTTCTACACTTCATCAGTTAAGAGGTCGTGTAGGTAGAGGTAATGATGAATCTCAATGTATTTTAATTAGTAGTAGTGATACCAAAAGATTAGAAATAATGAAAGAAATAGATGATGGTTTCTTAATAAGTGAAGAAGATTTTAAATTACGTGGACATGGAGATTTATTTGGTACTAAACAAAGTGGTGATATGGAATTTAAGATAGCTAATCCAAGAGAAGATTATAAAATATTACTTCAAGCTAAGAAAGATTCATATGATTATTTAGTAAAAGAACTTGATAGTGAAGATGATTTAAAGAACAGGTTAATTGCAACTATTAATAGTAATTAGTCGTAGTTTTATTTGACAAGATAATTAAAATATGATATTATTAACAGCGAGTGAGAGCATATAAGCGTTATTTATAATGTGAGCTATGCTGGAATTATTTTTAATTCTACACGAGCAAACTAAGCACGGAGTCACTGAATAAGTATTCTGTGTTTTTTTTCCGAAAAACACGAATATAATATTATGGAAGGAGAGAAAAAATTCGTGGAAGAGCAACGAGATTCAGAGCAGTTAAAGAAAGAATTAGAGGTATTACTTAAAGAACTTGGATATGATATGTCTAATAAAGAAGATAAAAAGGTATTTGTAGATGTAGTTGTAGAAACTATGGATTGTATTGGTCAGGGGATGCCTAAAGAAGAAGTTTTTAATTTAGTACATAATAAAAATGCCTATATTTATGTTGAATTAGCATATTTCTGTTATGAACAAGGTATGGTGAAATTACATAATTCTCTAGAAAACTTTCATCAGGGAAGAAATGAAAAAAGTGTAAACAGAAAAGTGTATGATAGAGTTTTTTCTGGAGAGAAAAATCCAACTGTTTTTGATTCAGCTTATTATGTAGCAAGCTATTTAGAAAAAGAAACAAAACAAAATATGCAAGAATCAAAGTCAAAGCAAAAAGTAAAAACTGTCAACTAAAAAATATTTAAAATAAATTTTAAATAAATTAATTGACAATTTATAATTTATAATTTATGATTAAGATGCATGATGGTATAAATATCATGCTGATATCACTCATTGATATATAGGATGAGTGTATATTCAACCGAACCCCCTGAAGAGAGCATTTAACCGTGCTCTCATTTTTTATGCCCATTTTATAAGGGCTTGCGAGTATAGGGGAGAATGAAAATAATTCTTGGGAACAACTCGGGAACAAGTTTTGTTAAATTTGCATGATTATTGCAGACATGTAAGTGAAAAAGTAGTATAATGAAATCATAGAGTTCTATACAATTAAAATTATAGAATTTTTTCTTTTATAAGGAGGGTAAAATGGATAGAATAAAATACTATTCTCCAAGCGATTGGTCAGGAGGTTATAATTTGGAAAAAGCAGAACAAGTAATACTTAATTTTGATAATGATAAGGAATATGACATTAATGACATTTTAGAATTCTTTAATATATATAAATATTTTGATAATAAAGTATATTTAACAAAATGGGATGATGATTATATTCAAAAATTAAAAGATATAGTAAAACAAATGAAAGTAAAGGCATATAAATATTTTAATACCAAAATAAATGAAGATAATATTATATCAGTTTATGAAACAGTGGATATTCATTATAAAAATGAATTCTTTGAATTATTTTCCAATTGTATAGAAGCTATGAATATTTCAAACGAAAAAATGGCAGAATTACTTCAATGTGAAAAAATACGCATAAGAGATGTATTGGAATATAAAACATTGGTAATAAAGTATGATGACATTATTAAAGAATATTTAATGAATAATAATAATGAGTCCGTAGAATTATTAATTGGAAAGTATTATATAGATGAAGAATCATATGACAAATTAAATTTTCCATCAAGTTTAACATTAGCCGACAAAGAAAAAATGATATTAAAATATATTGAATATGAATTTGCAAATTTAAATTTCATTAGGATAATTGCAAAAATACAAAGTAATAAAGATTCAATAGTCGTAGATGATAAAACAAAATTAAAGGCCCAAAAAAGAAGAGAAGAAATTGAAAATAATTTATTTAAGAATACTAATACAACTATAGAATTTGGTATAGGAGTTGTTATAAATGATAATCAAGAAGAGGCGTCATTAATAACATCAAAAGGAAATGACACAAATTATTCGTATTCTGGAAAGTGGATAAAAGAAAGCAATGATTATCCTACATTATTGAATAATTTTATATATTTGTTCAACTATGTAGATCCATATTTTAGAATAGATTTAATTAATAAAAAATGCTATTCTGGTATTT
Organism: bacterium; assembly: GCA_030531905.1. Classification (GTDB taxonomy): domain Bacteria; phylum Bacillota_I; class Bacilli_A; order RF39; family UBA660; genus UMGS995. The sequence goes on from JAUNMG010000014.1 coordinate 8,296, forward strand.
TTGAACGAATTAATTATAAAGTAGTAAGATCTTATAATCCAAACCAAACATTTAATAATAGGGCGATGGTTGCTAATATGCAGATAGCAGCATATTATAATTATTTGAATAAAAATAATATAAGGTTAGAAGATATTATTGAATGGTTTTTTAAAGAATATCTAAAAAGTGAATTCGATATTGATAATTATATAATATCGATGCCTTCTGCCAATTCAAATTATTTTGAAAAATGTAAATCATTATTACCTGAATTTGACCTGATATTAAAAGAGTATAAGTATTATTGTGAGGATGGCATTATTGATCAAGAATTAGTTAATATTTCATCAACACAAATGTTTTTTAAAGATATTCCTTCTTTGAATGATAAAAAGTATATTTATGCTAATAAGATAGACGATACATTATTAATCCAATATTATTTCTTCTCAGATCAATGTTTGCTAAATTATAATCCAATTACGAATAAGTCTTATGGATGCTTTTATGAACTATTAAGAAATATTGAAATGAAATATTCAGATTATAATATACATGAACAAAAAATGATTGATTGGCTTGTAGATAAAGAACTATTAGCAGTAGATAATAATTACATAAAGCTCAAGAATAAACCGTTAATTAATATATATGCCGATTTATATTTTAATGAGGTTATTAATTATTGGAGATATCCTAAACAACTTAGAAATATAGTTGATTCGTTAATAGAAAATGGAATTTTATATTCAGAAAACACATTATTTTCTAAACCTGAACAAGATTATTTTAATTATTATCTTAATATGTCAGAGTTTATAGATGGGTTTGATATTAGAAATTCAAATTTGCATGGTTCACAATCAGGAGATAGAAATTCCGAAATACATTCAAGCAGATATATGATGAAAATAAAAAAAATACCGGTGACTAATTATCATCGGTTTTATTATTGTCTAAATTATCTATTACGGCAACCACTTCATCTAAAGTACTTGTAAATAGGTGTGAATAAGTTTTTAAAGTTTCTTCAACTTTTGTATGGCCTAAGTATTTTGCTACAACTTGAACATTAGCGCCTTTATTAACCAGAAGAGATGCACAAGAATGTCTGAAATCATGTAATCGGATCTGTTTAACATTAGCTAATTTACAGTTAACATTTTTATGATTAGTAAGTGTATTACTACATACAGGAAGCATATCTCCAGCTACAAAGAAATTATCATTAAATGCAGGTATCTTTTCTGCCTCTTTTTTCATCATTTTAAGGTCGTTTGTAAGGACTTGTGGCATTTTTAATATTCTTATACTACTTTTAGTTTTAGGAACCGAGAATCGCCAATTTTTAACGGAACCACAACGATCATTAATTTGCTTAGTTATACTCAAAGTTCTATCTTTAAAATTTATATCTTTCCATTGTAGTCCTCTAAGCTCTCCACGTCTTAACCCACAATAATATAATATCTCAAAAATGCCAATCCATTTGATATCAGTTTCAACCGAAAGAAATTGTTTGAATTCTTCATAAGTGAAAAATAATTGTTCTTTTGGGAATTCATTAGGATCATTAAAGTTATACATTTTAGGATATACCTTAGCAAAGTTAAATTCGTGCCATGCAGTAGCATAATTCAAAATGGTTTTTAATAATTTATAAATGTCATTTTTAGTTCTCGTAGCAAGATGTGTACTATTTATTTCATCATGCCATCTTTCAAAAGTAGGGTAGTTAAAATCTTTAAGTTTAACTTTATATAATGATTTTAAATAAGGCAATTTGTTGTTATAACCGTATAATGTATTTTCTTTAACTTTATCTTTTCTAAAATCAATAAACATCCTAATCATTTCTTCAAAAGTTACATTATTAGTATTTTCATATTCTCTTAGTTTTCATTTGAATTCAAACTCAGCATCTTCTGCTTCTTTTTTAGTTGCATATCTACCTGATTTCTTAGTTTTATGAGTACCATCAATATCTTCATATTGAGTCTTATAAAACCATATTTTACCATCTTTCGTAGGCCTATTATCTTTATATACACCCATATAAAAATTCCTTTCTACAAAGGAAATACCGTTAAAAACTTGTAATATTATATAAAAATGGTATAATTAATTTAGGAAATCCCATTACATTGTATTTATATAATGTTTATTTGTTTAAAGTTTCTCAGACTCGAACAAAAACGGTATTTCTGATTGATCTCGTATTCCAGTACGAGATTTTTTTTATATGTTTTTAGAAACCCTTATAGCTTTATGAGGTTGTGTAGCACTTTCTGTGAATTTTTTCTTTGTATAAAATTTAGGCAAGATAGATTTTGAATTGTTATTATTAAGTGGTGCAACTAAGTAGCCATCTTTTTTAACATAAATATGAATGAATAACCAAGAATCATATTCTTTTAGTTTTACTAAGTAATCTCCATCTTCTTTAATTGATTTATTATTTAGAAATTCAACTAATACAGTATCACCAATATCATATTTAGGTGCCATTAGATCATCTACAACATCAAATATCAAATATCCTGTTTTTGGTGTTAGATATTTAGTAGAAACCCATTCGTAATCAACAGGATGAATAATCCAATCTTCAGAGCCAATGTCTATTACAGATATCTTGGCTTTTTTTGATGATTGTTCAGGTTCAAAACCATTGTCATTAATTAATGAATCTCCATCAGTTAATTGTTCAACAGTAGTCTCTAAATAATTAGCTAATTTGCCTAATTCAATTTCACTTGGGTAAGTTCTAGCTCTTGTCCAATCACATACCTTTGTATAAGATAATTTAAGATCATCAGCAACATTCTTTCTTGATATTTTTTTATAGTCTAATAATGCCACAAGATTATTAGCTAAGATTTTTCTCATTTCAATTTTATTCATGTTTGCTACCTCCAATATCATAATAAAATAAAATGATAAATTTGTCAACATAAAAGTAAAGAAAAAATGATAAAAATGATAAAAAAATATTTACAAACAGAAATGTTTATCCTATAATGGAGAAGAAGATAGGAGGAGGTGAAAGAATGAAAATAACACTTAAAGCGTTAAGAGTAAATGCTGGATATACAATAGAAAAAGCTAGTGAAGCATTAGGAATAAGTACAGTTACATTAAGAAGCTATGAAACTAAAAAAACAATTCCAAATATGGAAATGCTAAATAAGATGTTAAAACTATATGATGCTAAATTTAGCAAATTTGAATATTCAGCAAAAGATAATGCATTAGTATTGAATTAGAGTCTGAGAAGCTTTAAAGAAATAAATATTATATAGAATACAAAGGAGGAGATTTTCAAATGCCAAAAAGACGAAAAATACTAACAAAAGAAGAAATAGAAAAAATAGCAGAATATCAATGGGCTAGTATTAAAGACATTATGGATATTGGTGCCATTGGAAGAAATAAAGCAAGAGAAGTATTAAATGTAATAAGTGATAAGTTTTATGATGGCAAATCAAAAGTACAAAACGGATTAGTTCCAATGGATATGGTTCTTGATTATTTTAATATTCCTAATAATAAGCATGGTGAAATAATTAATGGCTAGAAGAAGAATGTTCAGTCTTGATATAGTTGATTCAGATCAATTTACTGAATTACCAATCACTACAAGACTACTTTACTTTGAATTAGGTTCAAGAGGTGACGATGATGGGTTTATAGCGAATCCTAAAAAAATAGCAAAGTTCGCTGATTGTTCAGAAGAAGATATTAAAACATTAGTAGATAAAGGTTTTGCATATGTGTTTGATTCCGGCCCATTAGTAATAAGACACTGGCTTGCTAATAATCAATTGAGAAATGACAGATATCATGAAACGTATTTTAAAAATGAAAAAAGCATGATAGGAGTAAATTTAATAAATAAAACTTATTATTTATACGATGATCCTGGGTTGCCAGATGGTTTACCATTGGTTGCCCTAGATGAGATAAGAAAAAAGAAGAATAATGAAGAAGAGGAAAAAGAAGAAGAATTTAATTCAGAACAACTAAAAGAAGAGGAGTATAACAATTTTGATGTTTCTGACATTGATCCTCGAATAATAAATCAATTTGAACTTTTATGGAATAAATATCCTAAAAGAGTTGGAAAAAAAGAAGCTTTATATTATTATAATCAAGCAATAAAAAATGGAGAATCGTTCGAAATTATAGAACAAGGCTTGGATAACTATATAGATTATTTAAAGAATGATAACACTCCTGATATTCATATAAAATATGGTTCTAATTGGTTTAAAAATGAATGTTGGAACGATGAATATGAAGTAAATTACCATAACATTGACTTTCCATTTTAGCATCCCCCCTGGGGATAGCTTTTTTTATTTGGAGAAAAATCAACACCGACCTGCCACCTAAAAACACACAATTTTATATTTTCCGTGAGTTTTTTGGAAAATAAATCATCCATAAAACAAAACAAAATCAAAACTAAATCAAATTGAAATCAAAATAAAATCAAATAATAATCGAAAAAGAACATCACATTGGATATTCAATTCTTTTAAAATCTAATGGATCTTCACTAATTATTTCTAAAGAATATTTTAATCTAAGTAGTTTAATAACTTCAGCTTTCATTTTTTTATAATTTCTACACATCAGATTAAACGTATCAAAAGCAGAATTAATATGTTGTTCAAAAGTTGCTTCCCACATAGCATTTCTATAAAATGAACTAGCAATATAAAATGCTATAACTTCAGGAATAAAATATTCTTCCAAGTAACTATCATAGTTCTCATAAAAAGGATCAATAACCCTTTCACATTCCTCATCACTTATATCTTCATCAGTACATTTTCTAATCATATCTATCCTCCAATCCTTTTATTAATCACTCTAAAATTGATTTTTTGCAATAAATTTATATCGAAAAATCAAAAATTGCATAAATATATGTTATAATTATTATTATAAGAAACTTATTTTGTGGTGGAGTGGTAGTATGTATAATGAAATATTAGATATATATAGGGATAGAATAGATGACTTTTTTAAGAATGTACCTACATTTGAAAACCAGTTAACTTATGATGATTTTAATGATGAATGTTTCGATAAGATGTACAAAGAAAACAATATAGAAGATCCTAAAAAAGTTAAGGAATTAAAAGAAGAGATTCCACAATTAAAGGATATGTGTAAAAAATGCGGTGCATATTTTATGAATCCAAGAAATAAAAGTCATGTTAAGTATGATGTCATAATGGGCCAATTTTTTGAAAATATTTTAATAGATTATTTTACTGATCATTTAAAGATTAAAGCAACTCATGGCGATAAAAGTAATAAGAAATATCCTGATTGTATGATTTTGGGAAAAGATAAAGGAATATTGGCTTATTTTGAAGTTAAGTATCATTGTGCTCCTTTTATTTCTGCAATTCAAAAGATTAATAGATATTGCTATGAGGGTAGTGCTACACTTGACAAAGCAAAAATTGAAAGACAACTTGAAATTATTGAATCTGATATCGAGAGACCTGTTTTTTATATTCATTGGATAGATTATCCATGTGTAAAAGGGATATTCTTTGAAACAAGTGAACAGGTTAAAGAAACGCTTATAAATGAGAAAGTATTTGAAAGGCAGGAGAGAGAAGGAGATTTAGAAAAAAATCCTCAATCTGTATATAAAGAAAAAATATATTCTAAATTTTTAGAAATGGGATCATTAGAAGAATTAGTTTCTATTATAAAGGATATGCAAAAGAATGGCGTTAATATGAATTAGGAGTGATAAAAATGAATTATGATGTTCACGGAAAAAAATTACCAATTCCATCTTTTTTTCAAGTGTATAATTATGGCGGAGGAAATGGAGATAAGGATAGGGAAATAGTTTATGCTGAACTAACAGGAGATACACCAGCATTAATAAATTACTATTATATAAATAATAATATTCCACATTCTTTTCAAAGTCACGCATTTGATGATCTATCCGGTTATAGTAAAATTGGTGATGTGTATAATGATATTAGAAAAATGTTAATAAAAAAAGGTGAGATATATAACGGGTATAAGCCTAAAAAATACGATTTTAATTCTAAAGTATTTTTACTTGATTCAGGTGCGTTTAACATTGTTAAATATGTAGCAAAAAAAGTAAACTACAAATTTGACAAATTTATTGATGAATTAATTATTCAAATGAAAGAATATTATAACTTTGCTAATAATTTAAAGATTGATATTGTTGTATCTTTTGATTTAGGTGGAAAATATACTGAAAAAGACGGTGAAGGTTCCGATGTTGAACTAAAGAAATTCTTTAATTCTATGAATGCTGATGAAGTTAATAATATATTGTTAGAGGAAACAATAAAATATTTAAAAGAAAATCCGGATTATTATCCAAATGTGTTGGCAACTATTCATGGTGATTTGCAAGAAGATTATAAAAAATGTACTGAGTTCGTTTTGTCTTTGGAAAAAAAGCATAGTTACAAATTTTGGGGATTTGCATTAGGTGGTATCGCAAGTTATAAGAAACTCGATAAAAGTTGGTATAAGGATATAGATTTTAATGAAACAGGAAAAAAAGATTATATATCTACAGTTGGTCCTGCTAGGGCTTCAAAAATTGTACGTGAATTAATAGCAGATAACAGACCTATTCATGCATTAGGCTGTGGAGGCTATCCTAATATTGCAACTAATTATTTTAGTGGTGCCACTTCTTTTGATGCTGCTTCTCCTGTTAGAAGAGTGGGAGATGGTAATGCCAAATCTACTAAATATGTTTTTTCTACTACTTCTCCAGCAGATGCAAAGTTTAGTAAATATTTTGTAGGTGGAATAAATTCAAACAATACACTTAGAAAAGAACCATGTCAATATATTGATATAAATCTTGTTGATGATAAAATGGATTTGTGTGGTTGTGATGTTTGTGAAGAAGCCAATAGTGTTAATAGGATAAAAAAATTATATTCAATTAAGGATACTGATAGTGAGGCAAACTATTTTAGTAGACAATTAATGGGACTTCATGCAGTTAGACAACATAGAAAACTTTGCGAAGTAATATCTAATTATTCTTCAATTCAAGATTTTTGCAAAGATTATCCAAATGATTTGAATTTAGGGTTAGTTATTATTTTTGAACAATTATAAAAAGGCAGTGTTTCTGCCTTTTATTTGTCTATTTTTAGATTTGATATAGCATTTAAAAATGCTTGCTTTTTTTTCTCATCACTTTTATATTCGTCAAATACAGATGCAGGAATATTTCCTTCAGTAGCTAGTCTTCTTTCACATTCATTTTTGTATTTAGTATCTAATTCAAAGCCTATTGCTTTTCTATTTAGAATCTTTGCAGCTACCAGCGAAGTTCCACTTCCAGCAAAAGGATCTAATATTGTATCTCCAATATTGCTACTCATTTTTAATATTCTAACAATCATAGGTAGTGGATAAATTGTAGGATGAGTAAGATCTAATTTTTTCTTAGTCATATTATTTACTCTGTCAAAGTACCATATGTCAGTTGGGTTTCTACCAATACCACCAACTAATCTTTTATCATTTTTGGTAATATATGGTATTCGTATTTCGTCTAAATTAAAAATATAATTATTTAAATCTTTTACGCCCCAAACAATATTTTCATATCGACCGGATAATCTATTCGTACAGTTTTGCATATTATTAAAAGTCCAAGTTATTATATTTCTAATTTTGAAATTATTTTCTTTCATAATATCATATCCTATGTAAGGTAAAGGTAGAATCTCTTTATCATTTCCTAATGGTATAGGAGATAAATTTAAGAAGAAACTTCCGTTTGGTTTTAATATTCTATAGATTTCTTTGGTAACATCATTAATCAATTCTTTCCATTCTTCTAATGATATTTTATCACTATATTTACCATACTTTTTTCCAATATTATATGGAGGAGAAGTAACTACTAATGTGACTGAATTGTCAGGAATAGTTTTTAATAATTCCCTACAATCACCGAACTCAATTCTAATATTCTCGTTCATCTAATAACTCTCCTTTCTGTATTTTTTTTAATCTGTTTTCTGATATTTCAATGTATTCTGGTACAATTTCATATCCTATATAATTTCTGTTTAATTTTTTTGCCACAGCAGCAGTTGTTCCTGAACCCATAAATGGATCTAGAACAATATCATTTTGTATGGTCGAACAGCCTATTATTCGTTCAATTAACCTTTCTGGATATTGCGCTGGATGTTCAGTTCTTTCTTCAAAATTGCCAGATACCATAGATATTTTCCATACATCGCTGGGATTTTTTAATTGGCTCTTATACCTGTCTGGTCTGTAGTTTAAAGCCGGTATTTTAACTGCATCTAAATTAAATTTATAGTTTTCTTTGTTTTTTGTAAACCAAAAAACATATTCATATCTAGGAGCAAATCTTTTATTAGTAGAACCGCCCCAATCAAAATTCCATATTATAATATTTTTTAAATACATGTCCTCAAAATAGTCTTGAATCCAAAATGGAGGAATAATTATTCCGTTATTATATCTATTTTTAATGTTTATAAAAATTGAACCATCTTTTTTTAATACGCGTTTGCATTCTGAGAAAACATTTTTTAACATTTTACGGTATTCCTCTTCTTCTAAGTTGTCTTTGTATTTAATTCCCTTACTTGCTGTAATTTTACCTTTGTTAGTTTTATTACCATAATTAATGTTAATATTATATGGAGGAGATGTGACAATCATATTAACGGATTCATCATTGATTTCTTTCATAGATTCACTTGATTTTTGGTATATAATATTTGTCTTCATTTTTTTCCTCCTTTCTCACTATAATCTATTATACCTTAAAAAAACGAAAGGGTCAACATATATTCGCAAAAAAATACAACTTTTTAAAAGAATTTTCCACTATTTTTAGTGTTTGTAAAATTCTTGCTTTTTTATATGATATAATAAAAGTGAAGGTGAAATAATATGATTAATGTTGTTGCGGTTTTAATAGAAAATGATAATAAGGTATTAATAGCAAAACGATCTACAGGAGATCCTAATGTTTTTGGTAAATGGGAGTTCCCTGGCGGAAAAGTTCAAGATAATGAAGATGAAAAGCATGCTATAGAGAGAGAAATAAAAGAAGAATTTGAATTATTAATTAGTGCAGAAAGTTTTTTAATAAATAATGTGTGTAAATATCCAACTAAAACAGTTGATTTAAAATTATATAGATGTAAATATTTATCGGGAGAATTTCATTTACATGATCATTCTGAATACAAATGGGTTGATAAACCAGCATTATTAAACTATGATTTAGCACCTGCCGATATACCTTTAGCAAAATATGTTATGGAGATGAAATAATGGATAGAGGAGTAAAATTTGTATTAGATAATTTTGATAAAACTTTAGATTTTATAAACGATCATCCTGAATATGAAAAATATAAGAAAAGAGTTCAAATAGAATATAGTAGGATTAAATATATAAAATTTACAGGAAATATGTATGAGCATTTTCTAAAATTCAAAGGTGGAAATCATAAATATGCAGAAGACTTCAAATTTTTAGAAGAAAATGGGATTTTAAGTAATGAGTTATTAGCTGACTATTTGAGAGAAAATTATTCTGATGAAATGGATCACTATTGTGGAATTGAAGATTTAATAGTAGGAAATATTTATTCAAATAGTGAAATCGCTAATACTTTTAAATGTTCAAATATGGGAGGTATGAGAAGGTCAAAGGAAACTAACTCATTAGTTCTAATTGCAAAACATAACAATCCTTTATATGACGATCAATGGACAGATGACGGAATATTAAATTATACAGGAATGGGTACTGAAAATGATCAAAGTATTTCTTATGCACAAAATAAAACATTAACAATTGCTGAAAGAGAAGGAATAAAAGTATATTTATTTGAATCATATAAAGATAACGAATACTATTATGATGGAGAGGTGAAACTGGCAGGAACTCCATATCAATCAGAAGAAGCTGATATAAATGGTGCAATTAGAAAAGTAATAAAATTTCCTCTAAAGAGATTAGATCAAACTAAATCATTAATAATTGATATTGAGGATATCGAAAAAAGTGAAAATGAAAAGTTAAAAGAAGTAAGAAAGTTTGATTCGAGCGAAATCAAAAATAGAGCTAAAATTGCAGAATCTGAAAATATTTCTACAAAAGAAGTTAAAACTATATATCGTGAAAGGAATCAATACATAGCTGAGTATACAAAGGAAAGAGCTAATGGTGTATGTGATCTTTGTGGAAAGGAAGCGCCTTTTAAAGATAAAAATGGAAGGCCATATCTTGAATCACATCATGTAATAACATTAGCTGAAAACGGTCCTGATGCAATTTATAATACTGTTGCTATATGCCCTAATTGTCATAGAAAAATACACGTTTTACATCAAAAAGAAGATATAGATAAATTGTCAAAAGTTATAATGAAATATTTATTAACTGATGATGATAAAGAAAATATTAAGAAATGGGAAGAATTATTTAAAAACTAATTTCGAAAAAGTGTTGAAAAATAGTCATCACTTTTTTTCTTGGGAACAAATGGGGAACAACTACATAGAGCAAGATGGGTAAAATAGGGCTATTTACGAGAAATATAGCAAGTGATAAAACAATAATAATGAAAAAAATGACAAAAAATCACCCCATAATTTTTCCCCCTGAAGAGAGCGAAAGCTCTCATTTTTTTGTTTTTAAACGATTTTAGACTTAATATTTATTATATTTTGTTTAGAAAAAAAATTAATATAATGAGGAAATATAGAGTTGATAATATTAATAAAATATCAAAAGTATAGAAATATATATTTTTTTTATGTATAATTAATTATGGTGATAGTAATGCGAATAGGAATAGATATAGATGATACTATAACTGACATAAAAGATAAACTAACAAATGCTGCAATACAGTATGCTAAGAGTTTAAATAAAAATGTACAAAATATAGATTATAATATTGTTGATATATATAACAATGGAAATATTTATCAGAAATTATTTAATTTTAATTATGAAGAATTAAAGTATTTTTTAGGAACAATACAAGAAGAAATAACTGATAATGCTATTCCAAGAGAAAATTGTGTTGAAGTAATAAATAAGTTACATAATGATGGCAATGAAATATATATTATTACTGCAAGATATAAAGAATTTCATAAAGATCCATATTTACAAAGTAAGGAATGGCTTGAAAAAAATTTAATTTACTATGATAAATTAATTGTTAATGCCAGAGATAAAGGACAAGCATGTATAGAAAATAATATTGACTTATTAATTGATGATAGTATAAGTAATTGTTTGAATGTTGAAAATTTAGGAATTGATACTATAATTATTGGAAATAAAAATGATAGAGGAATAAAAAACATTAATAATTGGCAAGAAATATATGAATATATAAAAAATAATAATATAATTAAGATTATTCAATATCAAGAAAAGTATAAAGATGAAATATGTTTATTTATTAATGAATGTATGCATAACTTTATAGGTAGACCTTATAAAGAAAGATTAGATATATCTAATATAGAAGAATATTATATAAAAAATAATGGTAACTTTTGGCTAGCAATAGATGTAAAAGGTGATAAAATAGTTGGAAGTATTGCCATTGAGAATAGAGATAAATATGGAATACTAAAAAGATTCTATGTAGATAAAGAATATCAAAAATTAGGAATAGGGAATCGGCTTTATAAAATATTTTATAATTATGTAAAAAATCAAACTAAAATAGAAAAAATAAATCTTGTATGTGGTAAAGTTTTAAAAGAAGCACATAAATTTTATATTAAAAATAACTTTAAAGAAGTTGAAAGTTTACCCATAAAAATGCATTATGCAGATGATGATGATTTTTTTGTAAAGAAAGTAGATAGAGGAGGATAGAAGTAGTGATTAAAAAAGTTTTTAACAAGAATGAAAATAAAATATTATTAATGTTAGCCTTTTTTAGTATTTCTATTGGATTATGGAATAATTTTAGGCAATTATGGTTAGAAGATAACTCATTTTCTGTTTCAAATATTAGTAATATCATAAGCCTAGGTACATTAATAAGTGTAATAGCAATAGCACTAATTGGTAAATATGTAAAATTAAATAAATTAAAAAGCACATTAACACTTGTTCTTATTTTAAAATTTGTTAATATGTTGTTCTTATATATTTTAAATAATTCAAATTTATTATTGCTAATAAATATCTTGATAATAATTGATATTGTCACAGAATACATAACAATAACATGTATTTATCCATTAATAACAACACTTACTAAAAATGCTACTATATATAGCAAGAGAAGATTAACAGAATATTTGTTTAGGGACATAGGAATATTATTTGGTGGTATTTTTATTGGAAAGACTATTTCTGGAATTTTAATTAATTATAATGTTTGTTTAATAATTTCAAATATATTTCTATTAATTTCTATTTTTATAATAATGACAATGAGAATAGATACAAGTAATGAAATAAGAAAAGACAAAACTTCTTGTTTAAAAACTGTATTAAAAAGTAAAATTATGTATTTATATTTAATATATACATTGATCGGTACTATTGCTATGTCAACTGCATTGGGTTTAAAAATGTTAACATTAACAAATTATTTTAATTTTAGTGATAATATGGCAACAGTATATTTATTAGTAATTGGATTATTAGCAGATGTATTTGGAATAATTGCTTTAAAATATCTAACACCAAAAAATGATTACCTAACGATAACATTAAAATTTGGTATAAGGTTTTTAGGATATATTTTAGCCTTCTTTTCTAATAATTTATTTATTACTATAATAGCAATATCTTGGTCAATTTTTATATCTACAGCATATGAAAATATTTGTGATGCAGTATATATAAATAGACTTGAAAATAGATATCAATTAAGTTTTTCAAATATGTGTCATATTATAAGATTTTTAGGAGAATCAATAGGTGTGTTCCTTTGTGGGGTGATGTATGAAATCGGGTTAAAATATATGTTTGGATTATCAGCATTGTTTATGGTGTTTCAAATTAGTATAGCTTATTATTTAATAGTTTTAAGGAAGAAAGAGGCGATTATCAATGAGTAGAATTACCTTAATAACAAAATTCAAAGAAAAAGAACTAAATAAAATAAATAATTAACTAAAGAATATTCATTATCATATGTGTAAAGTACCTTATGGTATTAATGATGAATTGAGAAATGAAATTGATAATTTGCCATATCACTTTACAATATTTGCTACTGATAAACAAAATGAAAGTAAGTTATTAAATATTGCTAGTGATATAAAAATGAATAAAATAAAATTAAAAATTAACGATATAAGAATAATGAATGGGCGAAATAATAGTTTTGTATTATACTTTTCCATAGAAGAAAATAAAGATATAAAAGAATTACAGAAAAAATTCTTTTTACAAATTCCTGGAGAAAATTATGATCCAGATAAATTTACTTTTCATATGACATTACATATTGATAAAGATGAAAAATTAGTTAATAAAATAAAAGAAGAGATAGAATTTAATTTTAAGCCATTTAGGCTTGTATTTGATGAATTAGCTTTATATGACTATCCAGGAGATATGATTAAAGAAATTAGTATAAAATAGTATAATAAGAAAAAATGACACAGTGACACTATAGATGAGAGTAGGATATGCATAATCAATGTGTCACAGTGTCATATAATGTATTATTATAAATATTATTTAAAGTAGTGCTTGTTAATAAAGAAAAAATATTATAAAATAGTAAACAATTTCTAAAAATGCCTTACAAAAAAAGTATTCATAAAATAATAGTTTTATGGTATATTCTAAGCACATAAGTTATTATGTTGAAAAAAAATGCATATACTAATAATGCCTTATGGCAACAAAAAAGCTAGTAATTCCCACTATAAGAGGAACTTGAAAAAGAAGCGATTCCGGCCATAACAGTGAACTAAAAAAAGAAACTAGAGAGCACACTCTAGTTTTATTATGCTTTTTGGTATATAATGTTTATCGAAGGTGATATCATGAAAGAGTCTTTAATTTTAGTTAGATTGGATACAGAATATTGCAACTATTTAAGAAAATTTGACAATAAAGTTCCTTATAATTATAACGAAAAAGAATTAAGATCAAGGTGTATTATTTGAAGTAAATAATTGTAAGTATTTTGCACCTTTATCTAGCCCTAAACCAAAACATTTAAAATTAAAATCTAAATTAGATTTTTTAAAGATAGATAATGGTAAGTTGGGTGCAATTAATTTTAATAATATGTTACCTGTTACTGAAAATAATATTATCAAATTAGATTTGAATAAAGGATGTTTAACTAAATCAGAAGAAAAATATACAAAATTATTAAAAGAACAAATCTATTGGTTAAATCGTAATGATGAAAAGTTATATGGGAGATCTAAAAAACTATATGATAAATATATAAATGGTACATTAGATTCGAGTATTTCTGAAAGATGTTGTGATTTTAAATTATTAGAAGAAAAATGTGTTGAATATAACAATGCGGCATTATAATTTTATAGATACCAAAACTAGATACTAAATATCAAAAATAAAGTTATTTTTATAAACTATGGTAAATTCTTATAAAAGAAAAAGCCTTATTTTGTAAGACTTTAACAAATTATTAAATTGTTACGAAATGATAATAATATTTTCCACTGAAGAAAGCGAGAGCTCTCTTACTTTTTCTTCTTTAAACAATTTTATCAATAGTCCTAAGTATTCATGAAAAAAGTAAAACTAATTTAAAAGAAAATATAAAGTAGAATATTTTTTAACATTAGAGAAGCCTTTATTTATAGGTAGAGTTATAAGTAATACTTTATTTATATTAATGGCATTTCTAGATGTAAACTTTATAATGGCTATATTTGTTATATTTGTAATACTTCAAGCAATAAGTGTAGTTAAATTACAATATGATATGAATAGATGTGGTGATATAGTTAATGCTTAGAAATAATTTTTAGAATTTATGTTGGTCTATACTATCAAAATATTGATTTACTCTCATTCTTACTCGTGATATAATATCTTCGTAAAAACTTATAGGAGAAAGATTATGGATCAAGAAAAATTTGGTAATTTTATAAAAGAAGTTCGTAAGAAAAATAATTTAACTCAAAAAGAGTTTGCTGATAAATATAACGTTACATATCAGGCTGTTAGTAAATGGGAAAATGGTAAAAATCTTCCTGATATTTCTTTAATGATGCAAATTAGTAAAGACTTTGGAATGACACTTGATGAAATATATGATGGTAAATATAATGATTCTAAGAAAAAGCAATTTATAATTTTACTTGTAGTTTTAGGAATAATCCTAATTTTAGCTATTTTCTTTACTATTATTTCTCATGATGATGATTTTAAATTTAAAACCCTATCTTCTACTTGTAAAGACTTTAATATATCTGGAAATATTGCTTATAATGATAAGAAATCAGCAATTTACATATCTAATATTGAATACTGTGGTGGTAATGATAAATTTGAATATAAAAAAATAGAGTGTGTGTTATTTGAAAAATATCATGACATAGATAGAAAGATTAAATCTTATAGTTATACTAGTAAATCTGGAATAAAATTAGAAGATTATCTAAAAAATTTGACTTTGACAATAGATAATTTTTCTAAAACTTGTAAAAATTACAAAGATGGTAGTTTATATCTATCTATAAACGCTACTACTAAAGATAATCAAACTATTACTTATCAAATACCATTAAAGCTAGAATCAGAATGTAATTTTAAATAATATAAAATCAACTCAACTAATTGTTGAGTTTTTTCAACTTCTTCGTTATTTAATATTTTCTTACTTATATAGTAAAATGAAAATATCAAGGAGCTGATAAGAATGAAAAAGATTACAAAAAGACATTTATTAATAGGATTATTATTAATTACTGGAATGATTCTGGGAGTAACTTTTATGAAAATTAATTCTAAAAATATAAATACTAAAAGTGTAAGTATAACAACTAGTTTAATAAAGAAACAGATAAAAAAAGAATCAAAATTTAAGATAAATGATTTTACAATTAATAAGCCCAATATCATTGTTGATCCTTATGGAAATTCACCATTAACTGCTTTAGTTATATTTAAAACAAGAACTAAAGTTAGTCCTAAAGTAACAATTGTAGGTAAGGACAAATTAACTACCTATACTCATACGTTTAGCGAAGATACTAATCATTATCTTCCTATCTATGGTCTTTATGCAGAAACTGATAATAAAGTTATTATTGAATATAAAGAAAATAATAAAAAAGTAAAGAAGATAATTTCTATTAAGACATCTAAACTACCTAGTGATATGATTCTTCCTGAAGAAGTAAATAAGGATGAAGCAAATCTTACAAACGATTTATATTTTTATACACCATCAAGTACAGGTTATACTACTGCGTATGATGTTAATGGGGATGTACGTTGGTATTTAAAAAAATCAGCTATTTGGAAGATAGATAAGCTAAAAAATGGTCATTTATTATTAAGTACAGAACGATTAGTTAATAATCCTTATTATATGACAGGATTATATGAAATGGACTTACTAGGAAAAGTTTACACTGAATATAGTTTACCTGGTGGTTATCATCATGATTATTATGAAATGGATAATGGAAATTTATTAATAGCTTCTGATGATTTTAATAATAGTTATGGTACTGTAGAAGATTATATTGTTGAACTTGATAGAAAAACAGGTAAAATTGTTAAACATTTTGATTTAAAAGATATTTTAGAAATGGATGATGGTAAGAGTGAAAATTGGTCTAGTTATGATTGGTTCCATAACAATTCTGTTTGGTATGATAAAAAGACTAACTCAATAACGTTATCAGGAAGACATCAAGATGCAGTTATAAATATAGATTATAAAACGGGAAGTTTAAACTGGATTATTGGAGATTCTACTAAATGGAGTAGTGAATATAAAAAGTATTTCTTTAAACCAATTGGAAAAGATTTTGAATGGCAATGGAGTCAACATGCAGCAATGATAACTCCTGAAGGATATGTATTTCTTTTTGATAATGGAAATAATAAATCTAAAGATAAAGATAATTATGTAAAAGCAGAAAATTCTTACTCAAGAGGAGTTATGTACAAAATTGATACTAAAAAAATGACAATAAAACAGATTTATGAATATGGAAAAGAACGTGGTAGTAGTTTTTATTCTCCATATATATCAGATGTTGATTATCTTGCTAAAGACCATTATATAGTTCATTCTGGTGGAATTGTTTATGTAGACGGAGTAAATTCTAATCAACCAGCAGGTTTTAGTAAGAATACTACTTTAGTATCAGATACAGTAGAGTTAATAAATAATAAAGTTGTCTTTGAATTAAAACTTCCTACAAATGCTTATCGCGTTGAAAAGATGAGTTTATATAACAAAGATGAAAAATTAAAACTTGGTAAAGCTAAGAGATTAGGAACTCTTGGAAAAACTGATGTTGATAAAACAGTAAGAAGCTTTAAACTAAACTCTAAGAAAATAGATAAAAATTACAAAAAACATAACATTTCAATTACAAAAGAAGTAGATAGACTTGTTGTAAAGGGTAAATTTAAAAGAGAAAATAAAGTAAATATAGTCTTATATAAAAATATGAAATCAAAGTATTATAATGTTAAAGTAAGTAAAAAGCCATATACTGCATTATGTGTTGATTTATTTACAGAAGAAGAAAATGAACAAGGAATAGATGTTACTAAGTATATTAATAAAGATGGTTTAAGTGGTAAATATTCCATTTATATCGAGTTAGATAATACTTTATATAATACGGAAAGGTATGTGGAGTTTTAAATGAAGAAGTTTATAGTAATTATAGTTATACTTTTAGCTATTTCATTAACAGGTATAGTAGTCTTATCAAGTAAAAAAGATAAACAAGAAAATACTGATTCTAAAAATATTAGTTATGAATCAAAACTTACAGATATTAAGTTTAATGATAAAGTAAATATTTATCTATTTTACGGAAAAGGTTGTCCTCATTGTGAAGCATTATTTACTTACTTTGAAAGTATTAAATCTAAATATTCTAAATATTATAATCTGTATGCTTTTGAGGTTTGGTACAATGAAGATAATGGTAAAATAATGGATTATTTCTTAGAGAAATTTGATAAGAAAGTATCCTCAAGATCTGTACCATTTCTAATTATTGGTGATGAAGCATTTGAAGGTTATAGTAGTAGTATGAATCAAAGAATTATTGATACAATAGAAGAAAAATATAAAAATAGGGATAATATCAAAGATTTCAATGACGTTTTAAATATTTAAGAATCTGATAAATTAATTTATCAGTTTTTTTTATAAAAATATTAAGAATAATTTAATTCTAATTAAACAGGCTATACATAAACTATATTAGGAGGGTAACATATGAATAATAAGCATGATTGCTCTTGTAATGATAGTTATGAAAAAACTAAAAAATTGATAGGAGAGGCTAATAAGAATATAAGGTTTTGTTATGCTAAAGGTCCAACAGGTCCAACATGACCGCAAGGTGAAGCTGGTATTCAAGGATTAAGAGGTGAAATAGGTCCAACGGGACCTAGAGGAGAAGATGGTGGTGCAACAATTGAAGTTGGTACAACTGAAATGGTGGAGCCTGGTGAAGAAGCTGAAGTTCAAGATGACTTTGATAGAAATATCCATCATCTTACCTTTTATATACCAAAAGGAGAAAAATGTGATACTGGTCCAATAGGTCCTCAAGGAGATAAGGGAGAACAAGGTGATGTTGGTCCTCAAGGTGAAAAAGGAGAAACTGGTCCAGTTGGACCACAAGGTCCTGCAGGTCAAGTCTATGGCCTAGAAGCATATGGCTATAGATTCGCTCATAGTAATCAAAGATTTAATGTAGTTGCAGGTATGGAAACAATTATTCCTCTTGAAGAAACTGGTGCTGCTATAATTACAGATTATGATAACTCTTATGCAATAGAAATAAGAAAACAGGGAATATATCAAATTAATTATTTCTTGAATATATCTACATCTGTCGATACAAAGTATGTGGTTAGTGTAAAAGCATCAGGTATAACAGTTGCTGGAAGTGACATAAGAGGAGAAGCCAAAGCTAATTCTATTACTAATGTAGTTGGTTCTACTTTATATCCACTAAAAGAAGATGAAGAAGTGACACTTGTTATAACAGCAGAAAATGCAACAGAATTGATTTTTGATGGAACTACTACTGCAAGTTTGTCCGTTATAAAAATAGATTAATAAAAAAGTTAAAGAGGCAAGGTGTCTCTTTTTATATGCAAAAATATAGGCGATTATAAAAAATAAAAAAAACAATTGACAGAGATACCCCCTACCCCCTATAATGATTGTGGGTGATAAAATGACAAAAACAAAAAAGTGTGAAAATTGTACACGTTCAAAACATAGAACAGAAGAAGAAAAGAAAGATTTAACAAGAAGACTAAAAATAATATCAGGTCAAGTAAATGGTATTTTACAGATGATTGAAAATGATCGTTATTGTGATGATGTCTTACTTCAAATAGCTTCTGCTACTAACGCTTTAAAAAGTTTAGGCGGAGAAGTTTTAAAAAGCCACATGAAATCATGTATGGTTGAAGATATCGAAAAAGGAAATCTTGATGTAATAGATGATGTTTTTAACTTATTTGGAAAACTAAAATAAAATGAAAAAATTATATGTAAAAATAGATGGTATGAGTTGTTCTCATTGTGAAAAAACTCTAAAGAATGCTTTACTATCCTTAAAAAATGTTAAAAGTGTAGAATTTAATGGCTTTGTAGCGGTTATTTCATACACTAATAAATTAGATCATAATTTAATTATAAAAACAGTTAAAGATAAATCATATTTTACAAAAGAAGAATATATTTCTGATGATATCAAAGAGTTAGATACTAAAATCAAATTGAAAGAATTTATTATAATAACATTATCTATAATTAGTTTTTCAATTATTTTAAATAAAATTTTTGGATATAATATTTTTAATATGATTCCAACTATTTCTACTAATACTACATATAAGTTATTATTTGTAACAGGACTTTTAACAAGTATTCATTGTATAAGTATGTGTGCATCTATTAATTTAGTAGCGACAATTAATACTGATAGAAAGAAAAGTTTAAAAAGACCAATCTTGTATAACTTAGGAAGATTAATTTCTTATACATTATTAGGTGGAGTAGTAGGACTAATTGGTAATGTCTTATCAGTTAATAGTATTATTTCTAAAATTATAGTTATTTTGGCAGCTACTTTTATGTTTTTAATGTCTTTAAATATGCTTGGTATTATAAAGCTTACTAAAATAAGATTTTTAAAATACAAAACTAATACTAGAAATCCTTTTGTTATTGGACTACTCAATGGCTTCATGCCATGTGGACCATTACAAGCTATGCAGATGGTTGCCTTATCAACAAAAAGTTTTTTTAAAGGAGCTTTTTCGATGTTTTGCTTCTGTAGCGGAACAATTCCTCTTATGTTATTAGCGGGAGTTATCCTTAACCTTGTAGATGGAAAGTTAAAAATAGTCATTAATAAGATTGCTGCTATAATAATCATGTTACTTTCCCTTGTTATGATAAATAATGCTTTGTCATCTTTTGATATTAATATTTCTAAAGTGTTAAGTAGTGATAAAACTTTTCAAAAATCTGTTATAAAAAAAGACTACCAAGAAGTTAAAATTAATTTAGATTATGATAATTATCAAGACATAATGGTTCAAAAAGGTATCAAAGTAAAAATGATTATTCATGTATCTAAAGATAAGTTAACTGGTTGTAATAATGAAATAATTATTAATAAATATAATATTAAGAAAAAATTAGAAGTAGGAGATAATGTTATTTTCTTTACTCCTACTAATGTAGAAAGTTTTAATTATACATGTTATATGAATATGATAAAAAATAATATAAAAGTTGTTGATAATAAAAAGATATTTAAAGGAGGAAATAAATGAAAAAAGTAATTTTAAATATAGATGGTATGACTTGTAGTGCATGTTCTAGCAGTTTAGAAAAGTATTTAAAAACTAAGAAAAAAATAATTGATGCTTCAGTTAACTTAGTTCTTGCTCAAGCAAATATTACTTATGATGATAGTCTTTTTCTTTCAGAAATAGAAACATATATTAAAGAAGCTGGATTTAAAAGTTTAGGGGTATATGATCCTTTAAAAGAATCTAAAAAAAATCTTAATAAAAAGCCTTTGATAATTTATGGAATCTTAACTTTATTAGTTCTTTACATCGCAATGGCTCATATGATTCATTTACCTGTAATTAGCTTTTTAAATATGGAAAAATATCCTCTTAATTATGCTTTAAGTCTTCTTTTTCTTACTATTCTTTTCTTAGAATATGGTTTTGATATTATAAAAAATGGTTATAAGAATTTAATCCATAAAACACCAAATATGGATACGCTTGTCTCAATTGGAGTCTTATCTAGTTTTATTTATAGTTTGTTTTCAACTATTATGATTATTAAAGGACAAACTAATTATGTGGAATTTTTATATTATGAATCTAGTTGTACCATTATATATTTTCTAAAACTAGGAAGATATATAGATAATAGAAGCAAAGAAAAAACGAAAGAAGCTATAAAAAAACTGGTAATGATTACTCCCGTTAAAGCCTTAGTAAAAAAAGATGATAAGGTAGTAGAAGTTTCTATTAATGAGGTTAAAAAAGGTGATATTTTAGTTTGTAAAAGTGGAATGAAAGTAGCAGTTGATGGAAAAATTATTGAAGGTAGTTCTTATTTTGATGAAGCTTTTTTAACAGGTGAAGCTACTCCTTCTAAAAAGAGTATAAATGATTCTGTAATAGCTGGTAGTATTTGCTTAGATGGTTATATTTTATATGAAGCTTTAAGAATTGGTAAAGATTCAACTATTTCTGAAGTTGTTAGATTAGTCGTAGAAGCTACTAATACAAAAGCTCCAATATCTAAAATAGCTGATAGAGTAGGTTCTTATTTTGTACCAGGAATTATAGTTTTTGCTTTAATTACATTCTTTATAGATATGATTATAGGATTTAGTTTTGCAAAGAGCCTAACCTCATTTGTAACTATCTTAGTAGTAGCATGTCCTTGTGCTTTAGGTCTTGCAACTCCACTTGCAGTTGTAATATCAGAAGGATTGTGTGCTAAAAATGGTATCTTAGTAAAGAGTAGTGAAACTTTAGAAAATGCTCATAAAATAGATACAGTTGTCTTTGATAAAACTGGAACTTTAACGTATGGATCGTTAAAGATAAGTAAAATTTATAATTATAGTAGTTATAGTGATAAAGATCTTTTAAAAATAGTTTCTAGTATTGAAGATAAATCTACTCATCCTATTTCCAAAGCATTTACTGAAAAAGATTTATTAAAACTAGATTCTTATAAGCAATTAGATGGATTGGGTTTATGTGCAAAAATTAATTCTAAGACTTATTATCTTGCTAACGGAAAAATATTTGATAAATTAAAATTAAAGAATGATTATCTAGATGATGAGAAAAATTTATTAGAAGATGGTAGTAGTATTGTCTATGTAATTGAAGATAAAAAAGTTCTTGCTTTAATTGGTGTTTCTGATATAGAAAGAGAAGATGCTAAAATAATAGTTGCTAATTTACAAAAACTTTCTAAAGAGGTTATTCTTTTAACGGGAGATAATAGTGTTGTCGCAAATCGTCTTGCTAAAAAGATAGGAATCTCTAAAGTAATTGCTAATGTTTATCCCAAAGACAAAGCTAAAGTTATCAGTGATTTAATAAAAGATGATAAAAAAGTAATGATGATAGGAGATGGAATAAATGATGCTCCAAGTCTTGCTACTGCAACTATTGGTGTTTCTATTTCTAGTGGAACAGATATCGCTACTAATTCAGCTGATGTTATTCTAATGAATGATAAATTAAACAGTATTATTAAATTAATGTATATAAGTAAAAGAACAATAAAAAATATAAAACAAAATTTATTCTGGGCATTTTTCTATAATATTTTGATGATTCCAGCTGCAGCGGGACTTTTAACTAAATTTGAAATTAGAATGAATCCAATGTTAGCGTCTCTTGCTATGACAATAAGTAGTTTAACTGTTGTATTTAATGCCTTAAGATTAAAAAAATAAAATTAGGAGATGATATAGATGTTTAATAAAAAAATAAAACAAGTAATCAATGTAGATGGTATGAGTTGTTCTCATTGTGCTAAAAAGATAGAAAATTCACTAAAAGAAGTAGATGGAGTTTTAAAAGTAAGTGTTAATTTAGATAAAAAAGAAGTAATAATAACTTCTAAGTTTGAAATTGATACAAACTTATTATGTAAAAAAATAGAAGATTTAGGTTATAAATATTTAGATGGAGGTGCTGATGTATAAGAAAAATAGTTTTAACATTAGTTATAATAGTAAGTATGTTTCTTCTTACTGGTTGTGGTAAAAGCCAAGAAAATAAATTTGTAAATGTAGAAGCAAAAGAAGATAAGATAGTAATTGATACTAAAGATATTACAAATAAAGTTACTTTTGTAAATTATAAAGTAGATGATACAACAATTCAATTTTTAGTAGTAAAAGGATCTGATGGTAAGATTCGAATTGCTTTTAATACATGTAATTCCTGTAATCCATCACCTAATGCCTATTATGTTCAAGAAGGTGATTACATCGTTTGTCAAAACTGTGGTAATAAATTTCATATAGATGAAATAGGAGAAAAAGGTATAGGTTGTAATCCTATGGTAGTTGAAGAAAAACAAATAAATGATAATAGTATTATTTTAGATAAAAACTATGTTGAATCATTTAAAGAAAAATTTAAAAATTTTAATGGACCAACGGAGTAGTTTTCTATATTTTCAATAATCAGAATTTTTAGAATATAATTATTAATAATTAAGATAGAAATAGTTATCTATCTTTTTCTTTTATAATAATATGTTATAATATTTATATATAAAAAAGGAGAGAAATAATATGAAAAATTTAAAAAGTATAATATGGGGACTTGTTTTGATTACTCTTGGAATAATAATAGGATTAAATTCATTTGAAATAATTAATGTAGATATATTTTTTGATGGATGGTGGACATTATTTATAATTGTTCCTTGTTTCATTGGTATTATTACAGAAAAGGATAAACTTGGAAATATAATTGGATTAATAATTGGAATAGGATTATTATTATGGAGAAGAGATGTTATAGAAATTGGTATGTTATGGAAACTTATTGTTCCAATAATATTAATATTAGTTGGAATATCATGCATATTTAAAGGAAAAATAGGTAAAAAAATAGAATCTGAAATACAAAAAATAAATAAAACAAATGATAATAATTATTGTACTGTTTTTTCTGGTCAAGAAGTTAATTTATCAGATGAAAAATTTGATGGAGCAAACTTAACAAGTGTATTTGGGGGTATTGATTTAGATTTAAGAAATGCAAAAATAA